>JAJYZQ010000024.1 GCA_021799835.1 bacterium
CTCATCCAAAATCTGCAAGAGTATGGTGAGCACATCACGATGCGCTTTTTCTATTTCATCAAAAAGCACCACGCTATAGGGTTTTCGCCGCACTTGCTCGGTCAGCTGCCCGCCTTCTTCATACCCTACATAGCCGGGAGGTGAGCCAATGAGTTTCGCTGCGCTATGCTGTTCCATATATTCCGACATATCAATGCGAATAATTGCATTCTCATCATTGAACATGAACTCGGCAAGCGCTTTTGCAAGCTCTGTCTTCCCCACACCTGTCGGCCCCAAGAATAGAAATGAGCCGATTGGCTTATAGGGATACCCGATGCCGGCACGCGAGCGGCGCAAAGTATTGGCAACCGCAGCTACTGCCTGATCCTGCCCCACTACACGATGCGCAAGGATCTCTTCCGCCAAGCCCAGCTTTTCCGATTCCTGCTTAAGCAGTTTGCTCACCGGAATGCCACTCCACCGCGCCACAACTTGCGCAATGTCTTCTTCGTCCACGCGATTTTTCAAGAGGTGTTGTGAGCCACGGACTTTTTTGCTGAATTGCTCCTCGGCTGCGGCCATTTTTTCTTCGTATGCCGGTATTTTGCCATACCGAATCTCCGCAACCCGTTCAAATTCCGCATTGCGCTCCGCAATCTCCGCTTGAATTTTCAAGTTTTCTATTTCTTTTTTGTAGTCGCTGATGCTTTTGATGAGTTCTTTTTCTTGATTCCATTTTGCTTCCAGCGTTTTGGTTTCTTCAGAGAGTGACGCAATCTTTTTTTCTATTTTTTTCAGCTCGTCTTTCACTTCTGCGTTTTTCTGATCTTGCGCTTCTTCTTTTTTGAGTGCTTGCTTTTCTATTTCCAGCCGCGAGAGTTCCCGCTTTTTCTTATCCAGATCAGCCGGCATACTGTCAATTTCCATTTTGAGCGAACTGGTTGCTTCATCAATAAGATCTACCGCTTTGTCCGGCAAGAACCGGTCGGCAATATACCGATGAGAAAGCTCTGCTGCGGCAATAATCGCTGCGTCACTAATGCGCACGCCATGATGCAGTTCATATTTTTCCTTGATGCCGCGCAGGATAGCGATCGTTTCTTCAACGGTCGGCTCATTCACGAACACCGGCTGAAACCGCCGTTCAAGAGCGGCATCTTTTTCTATGTGTTGCCGATATTCTTTTAAGGTTGTCGCGCCAATAGTGCGCAACAATCCCCGCGCAAGCGCCGGCTTTAATAAATTTGCCGCATCTATAGCGCCTTCTGTAGCACCCGCACCCACAAGCATATGCAACTCATCAATGAAGAGAATAATAGTGCCGTTTGAGTGCTCTATCTCTTTTAAGACATTTTTCAAGCGATCCTCAAATTCACCGCGAAATTTTGATCCGGCAATAAGCGACCCCATATCCAATGACAATATTTCTTTGCCGTGAAGCGCTTCCGGCACATCACCATCTACGATCCGCTGTGCGAGCCCTTCAGCAATAGCGGTTTTCCCCACACCCGCCTCACCTACCAACACAGGATTGTTTTTCGTCCGGCGCGACAGTATTTGCATAACACGGCGGATCTCATCGTTCCGGCCAATGACCGGATCCAGTTTTCCCTGGCGGGCAAGCTGGGTAAGATTTTGCGTATATTTTTCCAGCACATTCATTTTGTTTTCCGGGTTGGGATCAGTGATGCGCTCATTGCCGCGCACGGTTTTGGTAATTGCTTCGGCTGCGGAAAATGACAAACCTTGTTGTTCTAACAGATCCTTTGCTGCGGAAGAAATCTTCAGCATTGCGAGAAACAAATGCTCAGTGGAAATAAATTGGTCACCCATACTGTTTGCAAGCATATGCGCTTCTTGAATAACCTGCGCCAGAGGCCCGGTGATCTGGCGATAATCCTGCGGACTTGCAAGCCGCGGGAACTTCTGTATCGCCTGATCTATTGATTCCATCATTGTTGCCGGCTGTTTGCCTGCGCGATCAATAATGAGCGGCACCATACCATCAGGGTCTGCAAGTAATGCTGCAAGCACATGCAGCACATCTACCGCCTGCTGATTTGCTGCGGCAAGCTCTTGGGACTTTTGCAATGCTTCTTCGGTTTTTGCCGTAAAGTTAAAGTTCATATATAAATATTTTATCCTGATCTTGAAATAAACCTGCCTGCCGGCAGGCAGGTTCAGGATGACCATGCAGGATCAGAATCGTAAATACTACGATTAGCAGTCAAACATAACGACTGCTAATTCTATTTTATTCTACCCCACTTTCGTTGTCAATGCATTTCCTGACGTGCAATAAAACGAAAAACCCCGCCAACTCACCAAGAATATCTTGAGCAGTTAGCGGGGCCTGACCATGGCATGACGCAAAGTTAGTCGCATACCGCATACAGCATCTCTATTGTATCAAGACATGCCGTGCAAATGCAAAGGTGCTTACCGTTTAACGTGATGTCCGCCACGCCGATGTTTTCCATCCGACGTTTGGCGATCTCCCGCCGGTCAAGATCGGGCACGATGCGTTCATCAAGAAACTGAGCAAGACGCTCAGCATCCTCGGGAGGTATGCTGTACAGCTCTTCAACGAGCGTCAGCACTTCCTCCGCAGAACACTTCCAAATGCGCTCCAGCTCTTCTTTACTGGTGCTGCTGGTCGTCGCAGGCATGCTCATCCCCTCCTTTCTGCATGCAGCAGTTATCTAGTATTTATTGATTTGGACGAGTTGTCAAGGTTACCTTGACCGTTTTGGTAACGCCCTTCTCCCACACCTGAAGCGTTACGGCATCACCCGGATTATATTGGTTGATCAACGTGACGAGATCATTATTCTGATTTACTTTTGTGCCATTGACGGAAAGGATGATATCGTTTGCAGATATTCCTGCTTTGTCTGCCGGAGAGCCCGGGACCACGGCAACACTATTGGCTCCTGTTCCCGCTGTAATCAACGCTCCGTAGTCCACCGGCAGATTGTTTGCCTTAGCCATAGCACTCGTGATCATTTCATATTGTACGCCAAGGAAAGGAAAAGAGATCTTGCCACTTTGGACAACTTGGTTGATGTCCCGCTTTGCTTGATTGATGGGAATAGCAAAGCCAATGCCTTGGGCATTGTTCGCGATCGCCACATTAATGCCGATCACATTGCCATTAAGGTCTAGGAGCGGGCCACCGGAATTTCCCGGATTGATCGCTGCATCGGTTTGAATTACTCCCGTCAAATTTTCCGTTGAACCGGTGTCGCTGGATGCAGTAATGGTACGATTCAATCCGGAGACCACGCCGGTGCTTACGGTATTTGAAAATTCCCCCAACGCATTACCGATGGCGATGACCGACTGGCCCAGCTGCAATTCCGTGGAACTGCCCAGGGTCAGCGGTGTAAGGCCGGTCGCATTTATCTTGAGTACCGCAAGGTCTTGTGACGGATCTCGCGCAAGAACTTGTGCGGTGTATTTGGTGCCGTTATTCAAAATAACGGTATAGGATGCAGTCGTATCAGCAACGACATGCTTGTTGGTCAAGATATAGCCATCAGAAGAAATGATAAAGCCAGTACCACCGCCAATCTCTTGTTGCTGCGTGCCATTTTGTTGATATTGCGGCACTAAAAAGCTGCCAAACGGCGAGTTGGAACCAAACACCCCTCCAAACGGATTAGAAAGATATTCCTGATACACCGGAACATCTTTAGAAATAATAATGCTCACCACAGATGATTTTGCCTTGCTCACTGCTGAAATAACTTTTGCTTCTTGTGTGGTTTGTGGCTGATAGGTGGATGCGGTGTGTGCAGAAATGCTCGGGCTGCCACTCGTCCGCAACGCAGGCAATTTTACCTGTGCGATCATCCCACCTGCAAACCCCGCGATCAATGAAATAGCAGCAACAACTGCAAGCAGTGTGCCAAATTGTTTTTTATTCGTATCCATAAAACAACAACGCATTACTAATACAGAGAGAGTGCACCATAATCGGCGGAGCGCCGCCGATAGGATCTATACTTTTTTACGCTCTACCGCGGTGCAAGAATGGCACGCAATTTTTCCACTGCCACTTCCAGCAGTTCTTTCGTTGTTTCACGCCCGAAAGAGAAGCGCAGGGAATGCCGTGCGCGATCGGCCTGCGGATAGTTCAGCGCAGCAATAACATACGAGGTCTTGGTAGCGCGCGCAAGACATGCAGATCCCGCAGATACCGCCACACCTGCTTGATCCAGCAAGATCAACAGTTCGTCAGCGGGACGCTGGGGAAAATAAAAGTTCGCAATATGCGGTGCACCATCTTCCGCAGGACCATTGATAGCGATTCGCTGATCAAGAGCGAGCACCGCATTCACGAAAAATTCTTTGAGCGCACCAAGCCGCTCACGCTCTGTAGGGGATGATTGCTGCACTAACTCCAGCGCTTTTGCCATCCCTGCAATGCCCGCAGTATTTTCCGTTCCCGAACGCAGCATATGCTCCTGTCCCCCGCCAAACAGCAACGGCAGTAGAGGAGAATATTTTTTAATAAAAAGTATGCCCACGCCCTTCGGTCCATAAAGTTTATGCGCGGACAGCGTCATCATATCCACGCCAAGCGCCTTGGTGTCTCGCGGAAAAAATTGCACTGCTTGCACTGCGTCCGTGTGCATCAGCGGATAGGAATTCTGATGCGCAGTGCGATACTCGCGCACCGCTGCAGCAATTGCCGGTATATCCTGCACCGAGCCAATCTCGTTATTCACATAAATAATGCTCACTAAAATAGTGTTCTCGCGCAATGCATCACGCACTGCTGATACACTTATTTTTCCCGCCTGATCGCACGGCACAACGTCCAACTCAATGATATGCTGATCGCGCAAATATTTGAGCGGTTCCAAGATTGCCTCATGTTCTATTGCTGAACAAATGATATGCGGAACTTTACCGGGATTGTCTGCTAAAAATTTTCTTACCGCGCCAAACACCGCCCAGTTATCAGCTTCCGTGGCAGAGCCGGTAAAATATAGCTCATCAAATGCGGCATTGAGCACCTTCACACACAGTGCCCGCGCAGCATCCAGCGCTATTTGTGCTTCTTGCCCGAAAGAGTGCAACGAAGACGGGTTGCCGAACTTCCGCTCGGCAACCTCGCGCATCACCATTGCAACTTCCGGATCGATCGGCGTTGATGCCGCATAATCCAAATAGATCCGATCCTTCATGAGTGCGTTCAAGAGATTACTTTTTTTGATTTAAGAGCGGTGTCCCCGGCTGCCAATCAACTTGGCACAAGCCGCCGGTCTGCAGCGCTTCAAGCACGCGCAGCGTTTCCCCCACACTTCTCCCAACATTGTTATCACTTACCAACGCATACTTGAGTATGCCATCTGGATCAATAATGAACGTTCCGCGCAGCGCCACTTTTGCACCATTATCATCTGTAGTTGCTATCCCATAGGTCTCAATGATCTCTTTATTCGCATCAGACAGCAAGGGATACGGCACATCTTTCAATTCTTGTTCCACCCATGCTTTATGGGAATAGACGCTATCCACACTTGCTCCTAGCACTTCCGCTCCCGCTTTGGCAAACCTTGCATATTCATGCGCAAATCCCTGAATCTCCGTGGGACAGACGAACGTAAAATCAGCGGGATAGAAAAAGAGTACCAGCCATTTACCGTGAAAATCATTCAGCGCATATTTTTTGAACTCGCCCTTCGCATATCCCGGCAAGACAAAATCCGGCGCCATTTCTCCTACTTTTACCATAAAAAATTACTTAATAGTTATACGCACGCTCATGAGTACAGTACGCACGCTACGGCTATTATAGATACGACGATAATAAAGTCAATTTTCCCCCAATCGCCGGTAGAATGCGGCAGCAAGCTCGCTATACGTGCGTTGGTAATATCCTGTGCCAACTTTAACCGAGAGAATAAAATCTGCACTTTGCGCCGAAGCACCCGTTATTTTTATCTTCGGCTTGGATAGATAATGTTCTTTGTACTTTGACGCATCAATAGTCTCAGTCGCCACGGCGAGCGCCTGCTGCCTTGCTACCTCTTCATCCTTGTCGGGTGTAACACTGAAGGGCAAGCTCACATACCGCCATGCTTTGGAATAGTTGGCGATCATACTCACTGAACTGTTTGGTATATAGTAGAGCACGCCATTATCATCACGCAGAATAACCGTGCGCAAGCTCATATCTTCTATAACTCCTTCCACAGTATTGATCTTCACGCGATCGCCCTTGCTGTATTGGTCTTCCACCACCATAAAAATGCCGGAAATAAAATCCTTGATCATGGTCTGCGATCCTAAGCCCACCGCCACACCGATGATACCGGCACCTGCCAGGATTGGTGCGATGTTGATGCCGAGAAGCGGCAGAATAGTAATAGCCACCGCGGCAAGCACTACAAATTTCCATGCCGCCACAGCTAAATGCCCTAGTGTTTGAATGCGCTTATAAAAATCTTTGCGCTTGCGCGATTTTCCGGAAACCGCCACAATGCTCCGCATGATCACTGCTCTACCCAGATAATACGCAATCAAGCCGATCACTACGATCAGCAAGATCCGCAGACCATCTCCCATTAACCACACAGAGATTTTACTCACCACACTTATAGATGCGGCGCCATACGTATTCATAGGTATACCATATAGATTCCCACGATCAAAATCGTGGTACCTATTTTGAAATAGTGTCTATGTATATCATAGCA
>JAJYZQ010000025.1 GCA_021799835.1 bacterium
GAAAGAAATTCACTGAACAAATCTTTTGTAATCTATGGGTAAGAAGAGAATCATACAAAAATCAGAAGCCGACACGCTGCGCGAAAAAGCAGAACTGGAAGCGTTGGCGAAGGGAACCGTTAAATCCACTAGCCGCACTGCACTTACTGGCCGCGCATATATTCGCGCGACATACAATAATACCATTATCACCTTTACGGATGATAAGGGTAATGTTATGGTAACGAGCTCGGCGGGAGCGCTAGGATTCAAAGGCCCTAAAAAAGCCACCCCCTTTGCTGCGGCAAAAGTGGTGGAATTCCTTGCCCAAAAAACTCAGAAAGGCGGATTGCGGGAATTGCAAGTATTTGTGAAAGGCATAGGTGCGGGCAGAGAATCTGCTATTCGCGCGCTTGCAACGAATGGCTTTGACCTGTTGTCTATCAAGGATACCACACCCATTCCGCACAATGGGCCAAAATTAAAAAAACCACGCAGAGTGTAATTGATTGTACGTAAACTATTATGCCTCAAGCCCCCAAATCTCCCCAACATAAAAACCAAAGGCCAGCCGCTCCTGCTCATGGTGCGGTAAATGGTGTTGCTGCTAATTCCGCTCTTACTCGCCGCCGGCCAAACCGCCGCATCACTGAATATGGCAAGCAACTGCGCGAAAAGCAAAAGGTAAAAGAGTTGTATGGGTTGCGCGAGAAGCAATTCAAAAACTACGTGGAGAAGGCAATGAAATATACCGGCCATGTAGAAGAGGCGCTGGTCAATATCTTAGAACAGCGGCTGGACAATGCGGTATATCGTATGGGCATGTCACCCACACGCCGCGGTGCGCGGCAGTTGGTGAGCCATGCGCATTTTATGGTAAATGGCCGTCCGGTGAATATTCCATCGTTTCAGGTGCGCGCGGGAGATGTTATTGCTATGAAGCCTCGTGGCAACCAGTCGCCCTACTTTAAGGAACGGCAAGTCTTGCTAAAAAAATTCTCAACGCCCCAGTGGATCGTTTTGAATAAGGAAAAAATGGAAGCAAAAGTAGTTGGCCATCCGGATACGAAAGATCTGGCGCAATTTGCAAACTTGGCACTTATTTTTGAATTTTATTCAAGATAATTAGGTTTACTTTACTTTTATGGAAACTATCACTTTGCCTAAAAATCCAACGATCGTGTCTGATGACGGGATTCACGGCGTCATAGAAATTGATGCATGTTTTCCCGGCTACGGCATTACATTAAGCAATGCATTGCGCCGCGTGCTTATTTCTTCTTTGGATGGTGTTGCCATTACAAGCGTCAAAATAAAGGGCGTTAAGCATGAGTTTTCCACTATTCCTGGTGTTATGGAGGATGTGGTGGCATTAGTGTTGAACTTAAAACAAGTGCGCTTCAAGGCTGCTGGCGAAGGGCCGTTCAGCGCAACGCTTTCCGTAAAAGGCGATAAAACTATTACCGCGGGAGACATCAAGCCAAAAGGCGATGTTGACGTGTTGAACAAGGATCTTTATATCGCCACGTTAACGGATAAGAAGGCGGAGCTTGATATGGACATTGAATTATCTCGCGGTTTCGGCTATGAAACGGTAGAGAAACGGCAAAATGTGAAATTGGAGATCGGTACGATCGCGCTTGACGCGCATTATTCGCCGATCGTTTCTGTCACGTCTCGCGTAGAAAATATGCGTGTGGGCGACCAGACGGATTACAATAAGATCATTTTTGAATTGGAAACGGATGGCAGCATTGCACCGAAAGAAGCATTTCGTAAAGCAGCGGTTATTCTGCAGGATCAATTCTCTGCGTTAGTTTCGTTTGCCGGAGAGATTGCTCCTTCAACGAGAACGGAAGAAGCGGCGACTGAAAACATTGCAGAAGAAAAAAATCCGGAAGACATTACCAAGTTGAAGTTGGAAGAGTTGGATTTTTCTAAGAGAACCCTGAATATCCTTCAAGAGAATGGCATCAAGACCGTTGGCGGACTGATGCGGAAGACCGCATCAAGCTTGCTTGAATTAGAAGGTATGGGTGACAAGAGCATAGAAGAAATTCAAGACCAACTGAAAACCCTGGGATTATTCTTGAAAGAAGAAAAGTAACGGCATCATCCGCAGCGTATGAGACACCAGAAAAAAGGAAAAACATTGGCACGAAAGCGCAACCAGCGCCGCGCATTACTGAAAAGCATGGCGGTCGCACTCTTCGCGCATAATCAGATAACCACGACCAAGGCAAAAGCTAAGGAATTGCAGCCGTTCGTTGAGCGAATGATCACGAAGGGCAAAGCCGATTCTCTGGCAAGCCGCCGATACTTAGCACGATACTTTGGTGCCACTACCGTGAAACGGATTATGACCATATCCCAAGAAAAATTTGCAAACCGGAAAGGCGGTTATAGCAGAATTATAAAACTTGCTCCGCGCGGCAGAGATGGCGCGGAAGTAGCAGTGTTAGAATTAGTGGATTAATATGGCGCAGAAATCAGAAACCCAACTGCAACCCAAAACGTATACGTTTGATGCCGCAGGCAAAACTTTGGGCAGATTATCTGCTCGCGTGGCGTTGATTTTACAGGATAAGAATACGCCTGCTTTTCTCTATCATCAAAAGCGCAGCAAAAAAGTGGTTATTTACCATACTGATGATATCCGTGTTACTGGCGTAAATAAGCCAACACAGAAAATATATTACCGGCATTCCGGATTTCCCGGGGGCATAAAGGGAATATCGTTGAAGCATCAAATGGAAAAGGATTCCACGGTAGTAATGCGCAAAGCCATTAAAGGAATGCTCCCGAAAAACAAGCTCCAGAAGCGCCTGATGGCAAGCATCACGCTGTATAAAGGGGAACTGCCCACCAGTAAATAATATTTTGTATGCCTACGACATCTCAAAAAACAACTGTTGCACCTACTCCTGAAACCACCGCTACAGCGAGGCAAGCAACCCTTACTCAGCCGAGTGGGAAATACTTCAGCGCAGTCGGCCGGCGCAAGACCTCCGTAGCGAATGCAAAGATCTATGAGACCGCACCAGAGCAAGCAGCTGCAGCAGGGAATTTCTTTATCAATGGAAAACCCTATGTCCAGTATTTCAGCGATGACGAATTGAAGCGCACGTGTGACGCACCGTTGCGGAAATTAAAACTGATGGATCGCTTCAGTGTAACCATCAAGGTAACCGGTGGCGGCATCCGCGGACAAGCCGAAGCAATTCGGAATGCGGTTTCTCGCGCAATCGTAAAGTTTGACGCAGAATCAAAAAAGCGCCTGCGCAGATCAGGCTTCATCACCCGCGATCCCAGAATGAAAGAACGCAAGAAATACGGATTGAAAAGCGCTCGCCGTGCCCCGCAATGGAGCAAACGGTAAAGCAAGGATTTTCACAGAACTAAAAAACACCCGGCAATTACTGGGTGTTTTTATGTCCTCATAAAAGCCTGGATATCCGAGGAGGTTGCTCCTCGGGGGTGCATTACCAGTTTTTTGCTCCTGGAGTGAATAAGGCATAGATGCATCCCGTATAGTGAGGATCCCAGAAATTCTGGAGAGCATTGGTTGCAGTAGGTACGGTTGTCTCTACAGTATGATATGCTTGCAATTTATAATCCTTTCCGTCTGATATATAGGTATAGCTCGCGCTGGTAGCCGTTGCACCCGAACAATCTTTCCCTTGCCGTGGATCCAGAGGTAAAGATGGTATGTATGTCGGAGCTAAATTTGGCACGTAACCGTTTGATCCGGATACGGGATGAGAGCCATATAATGAAGTATTACCCCACCATTGGCTAGTAGTGGAAGGATAATTTCCATTTGCCGTATAATACATTTCTAACGCTTTCTGTATGTTTTTAAGGTCTTGCTGGCGCCTTACATCGCGCGCTTTTGCTGAGGCGGAAGTGAGGGAAACCAGGATTATTGCCGCAAGGATGCCAATAATTGCAACAACGATCAAAAGTTCAATGAGCGTAAAGGAATGAGCTTTCCGAGCATATATGTTCATACGAGTTTCTCTATGAGTACTTATGCATAGAGAATACTCCTAACAAAACATTTATGCAATACCTTTATCTTCTTCCCAAAAGAGAGTTCTTCAGTGTTTCGCGGTCGGCGTATTCCATTTCTCCGCCGGTGGGGAGGCCTTGGCCAAGCCGTGTAACTTTCACGTGAGGATGCTTCAGGTGCTTTTCTATGTAGAGTGCGGTGAGATTGCCTGACGGTGTGGTATCAAGAGCGAGAATGACTTCCGCATTTCCCCCTTTCTCTGCTATTTTTTGGGTTTTGTTTGCAAGGAAAGCTATTTTTCGTTCTTGTGCTGCGGATGGTTTGGTGAGTGCGTTCAACAATCCGCCGAAGACGAAATAAATGCCGGCATATTCTCCGGTCTCTTCCAGCGCGTCCAGGTCAATCTCATTTTTTACTATGGCAATAATGGACTTATTCCGCCGCGGGTCTGCGCAAATAGAGCACAGCTTATTATGCACTTCGCTTTTTTCTACGATCCGCCCGCAATTGCCGCATCGCGTAAGATTTTGCTTGAGGCGGGCAACGCCTTCGCCAAAACCTTCCAAAAAGTCCTCGGGTTTATTGATTAGTGCGAAAACAATACGTGTTGCCTGGCGCTGGCCGATGCCGGGCAGTTGGCTGAAGTATGCGATGAGATTTTTTACGGAATATGGAAGCATACACAAATTTACAATTTCAAATTTTTAATTTTTAAGGCCAATTTATCCTTCTATCACGGGGAAGTCGGGAGGCAGGGAAGTATCTGCTGTGGCGGCAGTGCCGTTTTCCGTAGGTGACTCGGCAGCGTTTGCCGCATATACTGCGTCGGGAATGGCACCGTATCCATTAGCAGTACCGCCAAAACCATTGCCATTTACTGCATGTTTTTGAGGTGCGTAGTCCATTCCCTTTGCCATATTTTTGAATGTTACGCGGCGCTCGTCAAAAAAGAGATTGACCTTTCCGGTTGGGCCATTACGGTGTTTGGCGATATGGATCTCCGCGATGTTTTTGTTCGGCGTGTCGCGCTTTTCGCGGTCCTCGCGGTAGATGAAGAGTACGACATCGGCATCTTGCTCAATAGACCCGGATTCGCGGAGGTCGGAAAGGCGAGGGATCTGCGGCGAGCGCATCTCCACCGCACGTGAAAGCTGGGAAAGCGCAAGGACGGGAACATTCAATTCGCGCGCAAGATTTTTAAGTGCGCGGGAGATCTCGCTGATCTCCTGTACGCGATTATCTGATTTGTTCCGGCTTTCCATAAGTTGGAGATAATCAATGACGATGAGCCCGAGGTTGGTCTGTGATTGCAGGCGGCGGGAAACGGTGCGGATCTGCATAGCAGTAGAAGAAAAGCCGTCATCAATAAAAATAGGGGCTTCGGAAAGGACGCCCATAGCGTCTTGGATCTTTGCAAAGTCGTTGTTGGGGCCATCAGCAACGAGTCGCCCCGTGCGCAGCTTCCAGAGGTCAACATTTGCCTGTGCGGCGATCAGGCGGTCAACCAGCTGCTCTTTAGACATTTCCAAAGAAAACATTCCTACAGCGGATTTGGTGTGTATGGCGATATTAGATGCAATGTTCAGGGCAAGAGTTGTTTTTCCTAAGCTGGGGCGCGCAGCAAGGATCACGAGGTCTGATTTTTGCAGCCCAGCGAGAATATTGTCCAGGTCCAGAAATCCTGTCGGCAGCCCACGCAGCGATCCATCTCCTTTATGCAAAGTATCAATGCGCTCAAACGCTTCTTCCAATGCCGAGCGTATCGGCATAAACTCGTGGCTGAACGATCGCTGTGAAATGGAGAACACGTGGCGTTCCGCTTCATCAAGGATATTTTCTATCTCCTCGTCTTCGCCGTAACCCAGCTCAGCAATATGGTATGATGCTTCAATAAGGTCGCGCAACACTTTCTTGCGCTGGATAATCTTTGCATAATACGCGACATGGGCTGCTGTGGGGACGCTGTTCACGATAGTGGAGAGGTAGGTCATACCGCCCACCTTTTCCATCTCATTTTTTTCAGTCAGTTTGTTGGATAAGCTCAAGACGTCAATGGGCTCTCCTTTTTCGTAGAGCTCCAGCATTGCAGCAAAGATGAGGCCATGTGAAGGCTTGTAGAAATCCCTCTGCGCAAGAAAATCAGCTATTTTCCCGAGCGCTTCTTTGTCTATCAAAATACTGCCAAGCACAGACATTTCCGCTTCAAGGTTTTGTGGCGGAAGACGATCTATAGAGCCATTCTTTATACTGCTGTTCTTAATGACGTCGCCAATGAATTCTGCCATACGTGCGTGATTAACAGTAGGGTGTATTTTTAGGATACCGGTTTAGCAGAGAGTTTGCAAACAAAGATGAGTGGATGAATTGTGGGTAGCTTTTAGAAAGAACTAATGCAATTTTGTCAAAGGGGAAGTATGCACAGGGATGAGAACGGGGCCAAAGAGCGTGTCCAGTATTTCCCAGTGCTGGCGTTTCAGTTGGTCGCGCAATGCATCAGCTGCTGCCCAATCTTTCCGTGCACGTTCCGCTTCCCGCCGGTTTGCTAACTTTGTTATTTCTTCCGGAATAATAGGTATATCC
>JAJYZQ010000026.1 GCA_021799835.1 bacterium
CGGATAGGGTTGGTCTGCTTTTTTATCCACCTCCACTACCCCATCCCCTTCAACAATATCCACATCATTATATTTCTTCATATGATCTTCCCACTTTTTTGCAAGATCCACACCAAGAATGGATTGCTCTCCCGGCCAATTTTCCACATAACCGGTTTCTGCGATCTGCCCGCCAAAGTCTTTGGTAACCAAAGCAGTTTTTATTTTTTTTCGTGCGGCGTAAATACCTGCGGTCACCCCTGATGTGCCGCCGCCGATAATAATCAAATCATACATAAATGTTGCGTAGTATTAGTAGTACTTCTTACCGTGATGCTCATATACGCATTACCGCCCCGTACCGAACGGTCGGGGCGGTTTACTCTGCTCACTTCAATCCCAGCACTTCTACAATTTTTGGCTTATTGAAACCAATGATGATAGTGCCGTCAATATCAATGACCGGAACACCCATCTGTTGAGATTTCTGTACCATTTCCTTCAGCTTGTCCTGGTCCTGTTCAACATTGTGATCAGTGTAGGCAATTTTGTTTTCCGTAAAGAAATCTTTTGCCATCTTACAGAACGGACAGTGTGTCGTGGAATAAATCGTTATCTGATGCATACAAACAGATCTAATAGTACTTCTGGTTTCATTATACACGATGTGTCAAGAGCGTAAACCTTCAGGGCGAACGTTTCGGTGCAGTATGCACATACGTCCACCAAAATAAAATGATCAACGCCGATATAGTAGCTAAAGAAAGCAAACAATACGGGCAATAGGTCTTCAGTACGAACATCTCCATCGCAAGAAGGTAATAGGCAAACGCCGCACCAAGGATGCTGCTGCCGAGCGCTGCAAGCACATAGCGCCGATCATGGCGAATGCCATCAACCGTTTTTGTGCCGCGGAAAAACAATGCCGCAAGCATCAGGATAAGCAGATACCCACCTAAACCCACAAATGCCACCGGAATACCAAAGAGCGTTGCATAGATGCTCCGATTTACCGCATCGCAATCAAATGTTGAGTGCGGTGCGCACAGAAACGCGTTAAACGTCCCCACGGAAAAATGGAGCTTCAGCAAAAATAAGCAGTCGGCTATGCCGAGTACACATAACGCCAGCGCAGCAAACGTACTCTTGCGCACTGCGGGAGTGAATATATTCATAAAACAAGAGAGGTGGCCTAAAAAACACAAAAGCGCCTATGGCAACGATCCTTCTGCAACACAGGCGCTTTCAGCCATCATCATTCAAACCGATCTCCCTCAATATGCCGAATGAGTTCCTGCTTGAGCAGTTCTATCTGTTCTGCTTCGTTTTCCTTGAGCGCCTGCCAAAGTTCAATACAGTCCTCACAACCATACTCAGCGGCATTTTTAATGTAGTCATCATACCGCCATTGACTGTCCAGCTTTTCGGAAAGCTGATGGATCAGGTCATGATTGGCATCTTCCATAAGATTATGAATTAATGATACCCCAATGACCGAATTATTATTCCACTAACAAAGTTTTACTTTCCTGCAGCAGAAAGCTGGCTGTTAATAGCAGATTGAATCTGTGAGAATGGCACCGCACCCAAGATCTGCTGGTTGCCCACGAACCATGTTGGTGTTGAGCTCACACCTGCATTGATACCATCCTGTTTGTCTTGCGCCACTTGATTTTTATACTTTCCAGAATCTAAGCAAGAATCAAACTGCGTGGTATTAAGGCCGAGCGTTTGGGCAAACTGTTTAAGATTCGCCGCAGACAACGATCCGCTATTCTCTTGGCCTTGGTGTGCGTAGGTATACTTGTAGAAATCCCAGAACTTTCCTTGGTCTTGAGCGCAAAAACTTGCTTCTGCAGCGGTTTCGGAATCAGCACCCAAAAACGGAAATTGCTTAAATACGAATTTTACCTTTCCGGTGTCCACGTAGTCCTTGATCAGGTTGGTCACAATGGGCTGCCAAGAAGGATCCTGCTGTTGCATTGCCTGCACAACCGTCTGGTTATCTCCTGATGCCGCACCACAGAACGGGCATTGGAAGTCCGCTGCTTCTACTACCGTCACGGGCGCATTCGTCTGCCCCATAACCGGATCATATGATTCTATTTTAATGGTGCCTGTTTTTGTTTGTGCGGTTTGCTGTGTGTTGCCACCAGTAGTGCCGCCATTTTTCGCCGGAGTTGCCTTGCCGCTATAGATTATCGCGCCAGCAATGATCAGTCCGGCAATAATGACCGCAACGGGCACCCACTTACTATTGCTATTCATGTGTGTTCAAAAATAATACTGCCGCAGTGTATCACGCACGCAGGAAAAAAACAACCACCCGAAACTGCCGTTCTCTCCCTTTAGCCCCTCACCACTGCTTGAAATCGCGCATCAACCTTTTTCCAGTCCACGTTGTTCAAATATTTCGTGAGGTAGGCGCCCCGATCTGGACCGTTGTCATAGTAATATGCATGTTCAAAAACATCTATCGCGAGCAATGGGACGGCTCCCCATACTGCGCCATTGTTATGCATATCACAAAGATAGTTATGCAAACCGCCATCGGATGGATCATAGCAAAGAATTGCCCAGCCCAATGACGCTTTCGCGCACGCTATAAAATCTTCCTGCCACCGCTCTGGCGAGCCGAAATCCTCCGTTAGTTTTTTAGACACGGAAAGTGTCGGGTCGGTCTTGCCGTCGCCTCCAAGGACATCCCAATAAAGTTCATGAAGGATCATACCGCTTGCATTGAACGATTCGCGGCGCTTCAGCTCCCCATACTCGCTGTAATTAGCATTTGCGGCGGCGCGGTCTATCTCCTCCAGCTTCTCTTCTATTTCATTCCGTTTTTTTACATAGCCCGCATAATGCGTATCGTGATGCCACTTGTTCACCTGTTCGGAGATGCCGGATGTCGCATTGTATGCAAAGGGCAGCGGCTTTACCTGATGATTGCCTTTCATAAAACATCGCCTGCTTAGTGGAAGCTAAACAGTACCTTCTTATGCTAATACAAAAATATTTTTGGTACGCGTACATTGTAACGCATAAACAACTATGCATACAATGTTTACTGCAGGGTATGCGCAAGCGCCGCACCCAGCGCCGCACCTTCGTGAATAAACATTCCCTGTCGGATATCTCTTGTTATGATATACGGCAAAAGTTTTTGTATGGTTGTCTGCGTTTCCGGCAAGAAAAGATCTGCGGCCTGCGCAAGCCCTCCGCCGAGCACAATACTATCGGGATTAAAAGCGTTCAGTATGTTGGCAAGCCCAACACCGAGGTGATGCCCAAATTTCTGATACTGCTCATGTGCAGCAGCTTCTCCCGCTCGCGCGCGGCGTTCCAGATCTTCCGGGTCTGTGCCCGCCGCCATTGATGCAAAAAATTGTTTGCTACAGAGCTGTTCCCACGTAGTGCCGGAAATATGATCCATAACCATGTGGCCAAATTCTCCCGCGGTATCATCTGCGCCATGATAGAGTGAACCGTTTATGATAATGCCTCCGCCCAGCCAACTGCCCAGGGTAATGCCGATGACTATATACTTTCCTTGCGCAGCACCCAAGAGATATTCGGCAAGCGTGTACAGTTTGGCATCATTCTCCATAAACACCGGAACATCAGGCACCTCCTTCTCACGCGCGAAAGATAACACCCACTCGCGCAGTGGTGCATTCCCTAATTCCGGTATGTGGGGAAATTGCACTGCTCCTTCGACGCTTACCTTTCCCGCTGCAGCAACACCAATACTATGCAATGCTTTTCCCTGCAGTGATCCAACGAGAGAACTAAATATTGTGTTCAGTGTTTGCTGAAAAGGTGCCACATTATGCGGCGTCGGATACTGCACATGGTAGTGCACCATTTTACTTTCAGAGTTAAAAACTAAGCCCATCATTTTTGTTGCACCGATGTCTATGCCAATATCCATAGAGAGAAATTTAACTGTTGCATTGTACCATATATGCTTTGACTTTTGCTATACAACCTGATAACGTACAACCAAAATAGAGCATAAACGGAGAGGTCGCATAGAGGCCGAGGGCGCTCGCTTGGAAAGCGGGTATACCGCAAGGTATCGAGGGTTCGAATCCCTCCCTCTCCGCCAATTTACAATTTCAGCATTTTGGGGAGAGATTGCCTCGCAGCTTCGCCGCTCGGCAAAGATGAGGATAAAAATACCATACCGATAAGCTACTAAAAGTTGCAGATTTAGGTTTTTCTAAAGATACCAATCTTAATAAAAACTCTTAAATTAGCAAATCAATATGAGTACTAAAAAAGATGACCAAATATCATCCTGGTGCTGGCGAACCGGGCAATTTCTTTTTTACTTTGACCAACGGCAACAATCAGAACATGATAAAAAACTATATTATGACTTTCTATCTGAATTAGAGAAAAACAGTTTTAATTTTAGAAACCAAGGAGTTCTTTTAATGCTGTGTTATGGCTTAATAGTTTATCCACGTGAAAGGTGGATAAACGAGATTGATTATAAATTAAACGAACATATTGTAAAAGTAGCTACTAAAATGCTTGGAAAACAGATAGAAAATCCGTTAGACTTATTTGAACTTCCATTGAATGAAAATAAGCAAGAATTCACCAAAGATACTTTGAAGCACTTAAGGAATGCCATCGCTCACGCTCAAATAGACGTTAATATTGACGACAACACGTTTACTTTTACAGATAGAACATTTTCAGCAAAAATTACAGTAGAGAATTTGGGTGTGTTTCTCTCTGGAGTTGGCAGATACTTTATTGAGCTAGAGGCAATGCATTAACATCGCTTACACAAAAACTACAACAATAAACAAGCGGGAAAACAAATAAAAAATAATAGTGAGTATACTCCGGTTAGCTGGTTTTAGCGGCAAAAAAAGACGCCAAAAGATTTGACGAAGCGATGAATCGAGTTCTTGAAGAAACTATAGAAGAAGAGTTAAGGAATAAGTACAAATACGCATTGATTATGCCTGACCAGCAAACCATAGACACATATAATAAAATGGCGACAGAGTATGATGAAGAAACTGCCGAGTTTTGGCATATATTCCCGCACACATTTTTCGACCGATTCAGAGAGCTCGCTCGCGAGCGCGGAACAACGGTTTTAGATGTCGGTAGCGGTCCAGGAAGAGATGGGCTCATACTTAAAAAAGCAGGACTGGATGTTACCTGTTTGGATGCATCAGCAGCTATGGTTGCGCTTTCTGCACAACGAGGACTATCATCAATAGTAGGAGACTTCAATCATCTGCCTTTTACTGATCAATCGTTTGCCGGTGTGTGGTCATATACCGCCCTACTCCACGTGCCAAAGAATGAGATTGCAACACCACTCACTGAAATACACCGCGTGCTCGCAGATAATGGCGTGTTCGGCCTTGGTATGATAGAGGGTGACACGGAAGGATATAAAGAAAGTTCAGGCGTGCAACTGCCGCGATGGTTCAGCTATTACACCAGAGCAGAACTAGAGGCGTTGCTCACCGGCCACAGTTTTCACGTTATATACTTTGAGCAATTCAAGCCCGGATCAAAAAATTATTTAAACTTCATCGCACAAAAAAGGTAGTATGCCAAAAAAAAGAAAACTAAATATCGCTATATTATTCGGGGGAAGGTCGGCGGAACATGAAGTGTCTTTGCAGTCAGCAAAAAATGTCATCGCTGCACTGGATAATAAGAAATACCATCCCATTTTGATCGGCATTAGTAAATCCGGCGAATGGATGCTCTATGAAGATGCTGCATTTCTTCTGAACGCCGAAAATCCCCGGCTGACAGCACGTGATAAAACAAGCAATATTGTTGCATTAACGCCCCAAAGCTCCGGCAAACTGATAAGCCTCACCCACCCCACCCTGCGACAGAAAATAGATGTGGTTTTCCCCGTACTACACGGGACATTTGGTGAAGACGGCACCGTGCAGGGATTATTGAAACTTGCCCATGTGCCATTTGTCGGCGCGGGAGTGCTGGGATCTGCAGTGGGTATGGATAAGGATATTATGAAACGTCTCCTGCGGGATGCCGACATACCGATCGCAAAATTTTTGACCTTCAGGCGCACTGATCCACTCAACATTGATGCAGTGATAAAAAAATTAAAGCTCCCCATCTTTGTAAAACCCGCAAACCTCGGCTCTTCAGTGGGCATCGCCAAAGCAAAAACCGCACATGAGCTGAAGCGTGCGATCGCTGACGCATTCCGCTATGACAAGAAAATAATAATGGAAGAGTACATACTGGGCAGAGAGTTGGAATGCGCGGTACTCGGCAACAACCTTCCGATAGCCTCAGTCCCGGGCGAGGTGATCCCACAAAAAGAATTTTATTCTTACGAAGCGAAATATATTGATGAAAACGGCGCGATCACAGAAATACCTGCCCGCATCCCCCAGCGAACTATGCGCACTATTCAAAATATGGCTATCAAAACATTTCAAACGCTATCCGCTGAAGGATTTGCGCGGGTTGATTTTTTCCTCACGCCGCGCGGCAAAG
>JAJYZQ010000027.1 GCA_021799835.1 bacterium
CGTTGGTTGGCGCGGCATCAAGCTTTCCATCGGCCAGAAGCAACGCATTGCATTGGCGCGCGCATTCTTGCGCGATCCTGACATTCTCATTCTTGATGAGCCAACTTCCGCACTGGATGCGAAGTCTGAGCACTTTATCAAGCAATCATTGGAAAAATTGATGGAGGGGCGGACGACCTTTATCATTGCGCATCGCTTAAGCACGGTGCGGACGGCTGATTGTATCTTGGTGCTGAAAGATGGAACAATCGTAGAGCAAGGGACGCATAATGAACTGATGGCCCGCGCAGATGGCGAGTATCGGATGCTCTATGATCTGCAAGTGGGATTCACTGCATAAAGAGAGCTGTAAAGAGGTGGGTGGGAAAAAACAAAGCCATTACACAAGGGCGCTGAACAGGCGTCTTTTTTCTTGTTTAAGTTGTTGGAAAAATGATTAAAATGTGCTATAATAAAATATGAATAATTGGTCTGTAGACACCAAAAAATTGAGAAAGGACAAGGAAAAATTTGCCGTTTGGAAGCTGGAACAAATGGTGAATTTTAGTCTCGGTGGTAAAAAAATCAAAAAAGAAGAACTTAAAAAATATTGGAAGGTTATACACATAGACCCTGCTAAAAGAAAATTTTTGTCTTTGTTTCTAGAATAATGAAAAGCATTTTATCTGGAAATCAAAATTGTTTTTAACGTGAGAAAAAGATAAAATAATGTATGCGGTGTACTATTTTTCTTGTTCTATGAACAAAGATCTTGATAATTATATCCATGACCAGCTTGCTCAAGGGGTGAGTAATAGTGCGATCACACAAGCACTCCTTACGGCTGGTTGGAAGGAAGAAGATGTTGATGCGGCATTGCGGAGTGCTGCGTCCAGTACGGCAAATAAAGATAGTGCTGCCGGTACAGTAACTGCGCATACGACTGTTGATCATCCGCATATCGCCGAGCAGCCCGTGGCAGAAAAACCGCACTCATCTGATGGCCATTCTCGGAAACTTATCGTATTTGGTGCAGTGGCAGCAGTCATTGTGCTCATTCTCGCGGGAGCGGGTTTTGCGTATGCCTATTATGCTTCGCCGGCGCATGCATTTTTAACGATGCGCAACAAAATGGCCGCGGTGAAAATGTTCACGTATAACGGAACGATCAGCGGCAATGTGGTCTTTGCAGATCTTTCCGCGGCATCTCCAGGGAATGCGGCATCTTCCTCCCGAACTACGAATACGCCGATCAACCTTACCTTTAGCGGTTCTGCGGATGTTTCTCGTCCCAGTTCCCCGGCTGTTTCTTTGAATATACAGAGCGGATCGTTTGGTCTGCAATCACGAATTATCGGATCGGATAGCTATTTTAGAATTTCCGGTATGCCGTTTGCCGGCCAATGGATCAAGACCAGTCAAAATGCGCTCAGTACTACTCAGCAGTCCAAAACTCTTGCTCAATTGAGCCATGATCTGACCCCGACAGAAAAACTGGCTGTACAAAATGATCTTGCAATGCTCTATAGGCAGATATATGGCAGTGATGTGCGACAGCTTTCCAGCGGTACGATCAGCGGACAGGCGATGCGCCACTATCAAATAACATTGGATAAATGGACTGCTGCGCGCTTGGTCAACGATTTTGCAGAACAGCAAAGCGGCAAGTCGCTTAACCTCTTCCAGTATCTTGGTGACAGTGCAATACTTGGCGGCATACAAAACATTACCGCAGACGTGTGGATCGGCCAGCAAGATATGTTTGCGCATCGCATTCTCTATACCATTCCACTCGCGGATACGTATCCGCTTGCCGGGGGCACGCTGAAGCTGGATGTCACTCTGGATAACTTTAATAAGCCAGTCGCTATTACGCCCCCTGCTTCTGCAGTCAATCTGCAAGATGTAGCAAATTCTTTGCTGCCGCTTATGATGGGTTCCGGCTTATCACCCCGTTTGCCGTTCTCATCGGGTTTAGGTGGCGGTACAAGCACTCCCACCTTGCAGTAGAGCGGCGGTAAGAACGGAAAAGTCCATACAAAACCCCGCATCAGTGCTGCGGGGTTTGCAATTGTTTCGGTACCTGATAGGATACAAGAGTACTATAATACTGAAATGATATGGCTAAAGCATCTTTGCCGCAATGGGATCTACGTGATTTCTATTCTTCTCCTCGCGACCCCAAAATATCCGCTGATCTTTCGTCCGGCGCAAAAAAAGCGCACCAATTCGTCCACACCTATAAAGGAAAACTTTCTCGCGCGAGCATATCGCCGCGATTTTTAGCTGCTGCACTGAAAGATTTGGAACGCATTCTGGAACGGAGCGCGCGGCCTGCAGAATACGCACACCTGATCTTTCAGGCGGATGCGAGCGCAGAGAATAGCGCATTTGCGCAGCGTATGGAAGAAGAATTTGCAGCAATTACGCGCAAGCTCATTTTTGTTGATGTAGAGCTGATCCGCATTCCGCCACGCGCATTTAACACTCTGGTGAAGAATTCACAGCTTGCCGAGTATGCGCATTATTTGCGTCGCATCTATGCATTTCGCCCGCATATTCTCAGCGAAGCGGAAGAATATATCCTTCACCAAAAACAGCTGACCAGTTCCGGGGCGTTTTCCCGATTGTTTACCGAGCGTGTCGCAGGATTTTCCAGCACCTTGGAGCACGGCAAAAGAACAGAACAACTGAATGAATCGCAGATTCTTGCATTGCTCTACCATAAGGATCGCGCGGTGCGCCAAAAAGCCGCTCAGTCATTCACCAAAACCTTGCAGCAGGAATCACGCCTGCAGACATTTATCTTTAATGCCATTGTGCTGGATAAATCTTTGGATGATGAATTTCGGCGCTACCCGTCGCCTGAAGCATACCGGCATTTGGAAAATGAATTGAGCCAGCAGGCGGTGGATGTGCTCATTGATACCGTTGTGCGCAATTATTCGCTTGTTGCGCGGTTCTATGCGCTGAAGAAAAAACAACTTGGTATTGCAGAGCTTACCGATTATGATCGGTATGCGCCACTACCGACTGGCAATAATGCTCCTATTCCATTTGACCGCGCACAAAAAACCGTGCAGGATACCTATGCTGCATTCAGTCCGGAAGCGGAAAAGATCATTGCACAATTCTTTGATCGGCACTGGATAGATGCTGAACTTCGGCCGAACAAGCGAGGCGGGGCATTCTGTGCAGGCATTTCTCCGGCGCTCCATCCGTACGTGTTGGTCAACTATACGGGCACGCATAACGATATTATGACGCTTGCCCACGAACTGGGGCATGGTCTGCATTTTCATTTGGCGCGCCGGCAGAATTACTTCAATTACAATATGCCATTGGTGTTGGCTGAAACAGCAAGCGTTTTTGGAGAGATGATGGCGTTTGACCATATGTTCAAAAACGAAAAGCGTCCAGCCGCACAAGAAGCATTGCTTACTAGCAAGATAGAAAGCATTATCGCCACCGTATTCCGCCAAGTTGCGATGTTTATCTTTGAACGGGAGTTGCATACAGAACGTAAAGAGAAAGGCGAGCTTAGTACTGCAGCAATCAACGCCTTGTGGATCGCGACACAGAAGAAGATGTTCGGCAAATCTGTTACGCTGACAGAAGATTATCGCTGGTGGTGGAGCTATATCCCACACTTCATTCACACACCTTTCTATGTCTATGCGTATGCATTTGGCGAGTTACTGACATTAGCGCTTTATCAACGCTATCAGAATAAAACCATTACAGATTTTCCAAAGAAATATTTTGCGCTGCTTTCTGCCGGCGGCTCACAAGATCCAGCAAAATTGCTGCATCAAACGCTTGGCGTAAATATCAATGACCCGGAATTTTGGCAAGAAGGTATGCGGGTGATCGCAGATATGATAACCATCGCAGAGCAACTCCACGCGCGCAAAGCATAAGCAAGAGTGATTCTCATTGAGCAAAATGCTGCGTGCTATAGGTTTCTTTTAGCAGGAATATGCACGGGCTCACGGAATATCGCACGGTTGAATGACCAGTACCAGATCGCGGCAAATATCCCTTCCGCCCAAAGATTCCAAACCTGCAAGGCGGGGTACCAGAGGTAGAGGAAGAACATACAGAAGAAAAGCGATATGCTGCCGGCGATCATATACCGCGCCCGTTGTTTCGCACCATCCGATCGGCTTTCGCGGTAATTGTGCACGAACAGTATGACCTCGGTCAGTACGACGGTGCTGAGAATAATGCCGTTGAGATACACGAAAAACGTATCGCTTTGCGGCGTGTAGTAAATGAAATGCGCGCTGACGGTAACATCGGCGGGCAGCGAGTGAAGTAGCGAGACTCCGGCATCTATAGCACCCAGCACCACGACGGTCCAAATTTCAAAGAGCGGCAATTCTTCTTGATATGACCGCGCCATGGCGAGCAGGCTTGCTCCGCCGAGAAAGATGAGGAAGATGGAAATGATATAGTTGACCCTGATGAGCAGCGGATTGCTGGTAATAATGCCGGGAGAGCCGATCAGCAAAAAGTGCGCACCGGTGAACAGGAACATCATACCGAGATAAAAGTACGGTCGGTTTTGCGCGCGCCGGGCGGTACGGAACACTTCGCGCGCAATGACCAGTACGCCGATGCCGATGGCAAAATTAATGATGGATATTATGGGTATCATAGGAATCGTTTTCCACGCCGAAACTGAGAATGACCAGTGCGATAAATGCAAACACGCCTTCGCCGGCGATGCTCCATACTTGCGGTGCTGCCGCCCAGACATAACCGAACATCGCGGCAATAAAAAGCGCCAGGAGGCCGGCAAAGATTAAAGCGGATTTTGTCTGGGTAGAGCGGTCCACGCTGGTTCGATAGCCGTGCAGGAAGAATAAGGCACTGCCCAATATAAGCGCTCCTGCAGCGATACTGTCAATATAGGCAAGCCATGCAGGATAATAAATGCTCCAAAAGACCAATGATCCGTCAGGCATCTGGATAGGCATTTTGGCGTAAACAGAACCCACCAAAGTGCTTACAATACCGAGGAAGGCGATGGTCGCAACAGCGAGCTTGTCCATATTTTTCTTGATGAACAAAACCTCTACAGCGCCTGCCCAGCTTGCACCGCCTAGATACATACAAAACATTGCAACATCAAAAACGACCTTTATAGCCGATAGATTTTGCGTAATGATTGGCACGCCAAGCAAGATGAAGTGCAATCCGATAAATATGAACGTAAAAAGAAAATATATCTGTTCGCGCCGTGCGGAGGAGGACAGGACCAGATGGAATGCGATCAGCAGCGATAAGCTGCCTGCAGCAAGATTGAGGTAGGAGACCAGAGGAATCATGGATTAAACACAATACTATATATGCCCAGTGTATACCTTAAATCATTCGGCGACCAGCTGTCGGAATATTTTTTCGCTGCCGCCGGACTCAGCTGTTCATTTACTTTGTTGTCAAGGAAACACAGAGGATGTATGGCGGAAACGAAGCTGTAAATAGCGCAGCAGTTTTGAACCACGTAGACGCTGAGGGTGTAATGTGGTATAATTTAGCTATTCAGTCTATATGAGTAAATTGATATGATCCCCATTATTTCTCTCATCAATCTGGCGATAGGAGCTGGTTCAATTTATGTCGCTGCAGACATTTATCTTCATATTTATAAGCATACGAAAAACTTGGAGTACTTTTATTTCTCGCTGATGTTTTTGTTTAGCAGTATATTTTTCTTTCTTGTTGGTTCTCCCGGTATATTTACTACAAGCTCATTTATCATTCAGTATAATTTTGCTATAAGTATATTTTTTCCATTCCTTGCTCTGGCAAGTATTATCAGTGTTATAGAACTTATTTATACAAAATATCCTGCGCCTATTATTTTTTGGGTTATTGCAATAATGGGAGCAATAGATACTTATGTATCAATAAAATATGCTTTACCAGCAAAAGTGCAATATATAGGTCTTTTTAGTTATTATTTACCTAATGGATCTTCGGTTGTGCAATATCTTAATGGGGTGAGTATTGCTCTTATTATACTAGGCGGTACGTCTATATTTTGGAGTAGTTATATTCATTTGAGAAAAATTGACTATAGTAGTGCTCATCGATCCTTATTATTTGTTATTGGTGGACTGGCACTTTTTGTAGCTGGAGAGGCTATTTATTTTTGGTACCCTTATTTGCAAATATGGAATATGTGGTGTGAGGTTTTCTTTTCCTTGATTTGGATATTGTTTTTTGGCTATGCAATACTTAAAAAACCTGCTCAAGCAAAATAATTTAGTATTATGACTCAAAAAAACTTTTCCTTA
>JAJYZQ010000028.1 GCA_021799835.1 bacterium
TCAAAAATAGATCTGCGCATCAATACGACGAGAGGCGCTGCGATAAAATTCCGCTTGAACAGCCGCGCAGCGCATTGCTGATATGACCCCGCGCAGAAACTCACCTGCCGCGACTGCATCCATGTAGTTTCCATTACTGTACCCT
The DNA here is from genome assembly GCA_021799835.1 of bacterium. GTDB lineage: Bacteria > Patescibacteriota > Minisyncoccia > JAJYZQ01 > JAJYZQ01 > JAJYZQ01. Next base: position 146 of record JAJYZQ010000028.1, read on the forward strand.
TACCATCACCTAAAAATGCGTCGCAATATACTAGGTCAATATCCGGATGGGCATCCAGAAACGCCACTTGCCGCTTAAGCTTTTCCGGCAGCCACCAATCATCTTGATCACAGAAACCGACATACTCTCCGCGCGTAGCACGCAATCCGGTGTTTACCGCTGCCGCCTGTCCTTTGTTTTTTTGGTAAATATAGGTCGCGTGAGGAGAAATCTCACGAATGATCGCTGCGGAATTATCAGAAGACCCATCATCCACAATAATATGCTCAAAATCCTTATAGGATTGGCTTTGGATGCTTTCCAGCGATTGCTTGAGATATTTTTCGCCATTATACACAGGCGTTATGATGGAAACCTTTGGCATAGTTTACGGTTCAAACTTACCGGTTTTGCCGCGAAAAAAATCACGGAATCCATAGAGCACGTATTGTAGGCGCTTCCATTCTCTCCGTACGACTTTTGGCAAAACTTTATTCACTACAGACCGCATAACATGATAACTGAGTAAGTAAGGATAGGATCGCTTGATAAAATACAAGTAATTGCGCGTATCATAATAATCTAACGTCGTACTTTTCCTATACCCGCCTGATGAAGCAGCTCCTTTATGGAGAATATATGTCTTTGCCGTATAATATACTGCTGTAGTATCATCTTTTCTTATTTTATCTTCCCAGGTGTTATCCTCAAAATAGAGGAAAAGATCTTCCGGCCACAAATCATATCGCTGAAATACGCTTGATTTTACCAGCGTTGAAGCAGCGTTGAGATATTCCCCATTACGCAATTTGACCGTGCGTTGGGGAATAGCGCTAAGTGCGGCATTCTTCTGCATCGGCAAAAATCTTCCCTTCAACGGAGAAAAAGTAAACCATTCTGATTGCACCACACTGCTTTCGTCACGATTGAGCACCAGCGATCCGATCACGCCGCAATCCGCATGGCTTTCAGCGATAGCAACCAGCACATCCAGATAATCGCTCTGCGTGATCACCGTGTCACTGTTGAGCAGCCATACATAATCATACTGCTGTTTCAGCGCATAGCGGATACCGATATTCGCCCCTCCCGCATAACCGAGATTTACCGGATTATAGATGTATTGATGTCGGGGAAATTGAGTTTGGATCTTATGCGTACTGCCGTCTGTTGAACCGTTGTCCACGATCACCACATCGCATACCGGATAGCGCAGCACCGCAAAAGAGCGCAGACACCGATCAAGGTCATCATAATTATTCCAGTTAACAATCACCGCGGCTACTTTCTTGGGCATACGCATATCATTAAAACGGCTCAATGATCTTTTTACTCAGCGCGAAGAAATCGCGTGCGGTTTTTATGCGATTCCTTTTTACGAGGGCAATTATCGACCATTCTACGCCACGGATAAAAAAACCCAATGCGGTCAACAGCTGCAGTGACGTCGCGATCGGCTGCCGGTAGTGTTTATAGAGAAATTGTACCATAGTCTTGGCATAAAACTCATCATACGCAATACCAGTATTTTCATGGCTGGTAAAACTCAGATGAGTCAGCTTGGCTTTCGGATAATACCATGTTTCCCATCCCTTTTGCTGTGCGCGCAAGGATAGATCTATATCCTCCGCACCCAGAAAGAATCGCTCATCCATCAAACCGATGTCTTCAAACACCTGCCGCTTAAACAGCAATGCAACCGCATTGAGCCATCTCACACGAAATGTCTCATTCTCCCGAGACCGTATCCACCCCCTGTTCTGCGCAATGCGTGTAAGTATTGACGGCCACCATATTATCAATGCCATAGCAAGAAAGAACCGATTATCTGATTTTTGATACCTGCCGTCAGCGAAAAGCAGCTTCGGCCCCGCGATACCGACTTGCGGATGACTTTCCATAAACCGCACAAGCAGCCGTAAAAATTCCGGCTGATATACGATGACATCGTTATTCAACAGAAAAATATATTCTCCGCCGTGAGCAAGCGCGTAGCGGATGCCCGGATTCATGCCTGCGCCATAGCCGTTATTTTCCGCATTGAATATAAACAAGCATTCAGGAAACTCTTTTTCCAGCCGGTGCGCAGAATCATTGGTAGAAGCATTATCCAGCACGATGATCTGATAATGAGAATATTCCAGTGTGCGAAATGATGCTAAGCAATTTCTCGTTACCTCGTACTTCTGCCAATGGAGAATGAGAATAAAAACTTTTGGTGCAGCAGCCATCATTTTGTCGTTATCATAAATAATCCACCACCGAAGTTTATCGGCTTCGTGATGTTTTTAACAAAAAGAAGGGGAACCGAGCGATCAAATCTATCCGGAGCGATGCCAAACATAATCAATGCGCTTTTGATGAATGAACCGTGCAAGTGTTCTCGCCGAAATGCAGTAACGCGCAGATTCGCTTTATCCGCCAGAATTTGTAACGACTTTTTGTTGAATTGCCAAAGATGCCGAGGCGCATCAACATTATACCAACGCTTACCGAATGCTCTGCCGCTGAGAGAATTTTTATCAGGCACAGCAACGATCAGCTTGCCACCCGACTTCAGGATCCGCCTGCACTCTGTTAATACCGCTAGCGGGTCTTCTGTGTGTTCCAGTACTTGGTTGACCAGTATCACATCAAAAAAGTCATCAGGAAAATGGGCATCTTGTAAAAATCCTTTAGTCACGTGGAAGTTGGGCAATTGTTTTGCCTGCTGGAACGCAAATTCATCCGGTTCCACGCCATAGAAATGCCAAGAAGGAAATTCGCGCATCAGGCGAATGTTTTGCATTCCGGTAGCGCAGCCGACGTCAAGGAAATTCCCTCCGGGTGCAGAAAATATTTTCTTTCGCTCTTTATAAAAAAGATTATCAAACGCGCTCCCTATGCCAAACGCTTTCTTCACCGTCTGAAAAAAACTGAGCGTTCGTTCTGTCGGTGCAAGAGCTTGTGGAGCAAAATATTCTTCTCCGTAAAAATCTTCAAGCGCCGCATAGTCAGGAAAAGGATGAATGAACGTTGCCGTGCAATCAGCACAGCGATAATAGTCAAATGTTTTACCGCCGCGCTGTACCCGCACATCTCCTACGCGAAATGCCAGTTTACTATGTACACCGCCACAAAGCGGGCATTTTATTGCATTCATATTGTTTCAAACGATCTGTATCCCGTTTACCGGAATAATGAATTTAACGCCTTTCTTGCGCAGCGATTTTTCTTTTTCCAATATCGCATCCCTATAGTTCCAAGCAAGGAGCAAAACATAATCTGGCGTTTCTGTGGTGAGGCGTTCCGGATCACTCACGAGAATATGCATTCCTGGTGTGTATTTGCCTTGCTTTAACGGCGTAGTATCCGTTACATAGTCCAAAGTTTTTCCGTCAATGCCAAAATAGTTTAGCAAGATATTGCCTTTTGCCGGCGCGCCGTAACCCACGATGGTTTTTCCTTCTTTCTTCAGTTTTTTAAGCAGCGACAGCAGTTCTTTCTTTTCCTGCTCTACTTTACGCGAGAATTTCAAATAGGTTGCCGCTTTATCCAACCCCATGTTCTTTTCTTTATCCAAAAATCTTTTCACGCTTGCTTTCACCGGCATATTTTTCGCGGCGAATGCCCGCATTGACTGGCCATGCATATGAACCGGTTGCACATCTATAATGCGCAAGCCCACTGCACGCGCAAGATACGTCAGTGCGGTCAGTGAGTGATAGAACAGATGTTCATGGTATACCTGGTCAAACCCGCCTTCGCCTAATAGATTTCCCACCCAATGCACTTCAAAAACAAATACGCCATCTTCTCCGATCAGATCCGCTACGCCGCAGAATACATCTTTGAGGCCAAAGATGTGCGCCATCACATTGTTCGCTACGACAACTTTTGCGTGGCCATATTTTTTCACGAGTTCGCGGGCAAGTGTGCGGTCAAAAAATTTGCTGATCGTAGTGATGCCTTTTTGTGCGGAAATTTTTGCAATATTCGCCGCCGGCTCTATATTGACCGTCCGGCATTTGTCCGCGATAGCGCTGAGCAGTATGCCATCATTCCCACCAATCTCTACCACCAGATCATTTTTATCCGTGACAAACCGCTTTGCCAATTCCTTGCCCATTTCTTCAAAGTGGCTAATGAGAGGCTTACTCGCTGAAGTGAGGTAGGTATAGTGGCGAAACAGAATCTTTGGATTGACGATATCCAATAACTGCAGCGATGAGCAGGTTTTGCAAAAATATACGCGCAAAGGAAATTTCTCTTCCGTTTTTTGCAGCTCTGCTTTAGTGAGAAAGGCATTCGCTGCAGGCATTTTGCCCAAATCAAGCACTTTTACCAGATGAGATCCGCCGCATATCTGACACGTCCGGATATGCATAAAAGGTTTTTCCATAATGAGTTACAAAATGAAGCGCCAGTGCTAAATAATGAAGTAATTCTATCACGGGAACACTAAAAAGCAAGGAGACGCCGTACATATTTTCCATTGTATATGATATAATACTTATTGTATTATGTAATAGATTATCTATTATGGCAGCGTTGTCAGATATTCATCAAAAAAATCAGCAATCATTTACCCTTATTGAGCTCTTGATTGTGGTAGCGATTATTGGTATTTTAGCAGCAATCATCATCGTGTCACTTACCAGCGCTTCTGCTCGTGCGCGAGATGCACAGCGAATTGCCCAGATGAAGGAAATTCAAAATGCGCTATCTGAATATTACATTCAGAATGGCTCCTATCCCCCTTGTGCGGTAACATGGTGTGTTTCGCAAAGCGGTCAAAATTCTTGGTTCCAAGACGCTCTTCAACCGTTAGTCACCCAAGGATTTCTTACTGCTCTTCCCATGCCAGAATACCCTAACGGTGGCGAATATGATTATGCCTCACCCACTACTAATGTATTCCCGGGAGATAATTATGAATGCGGCGGGCAACCGCTTTCTGCAGGTGGATCAAATAGCTATATTTTATCGTGGGTAACAGAAACTACTGAAAATTTCCCGGAACTTGGCACAAATCCTTCACAATGTACACCTGGACAGCGTTGCTGTATCTATGAAGAATAGGATGTTGTGTATCTAAAATCCTCCACGCATACGTGGAGGATTTTAGATTGTATCATCTTGAAATAAACCTGCCCCGATCCGAGAGGGGTTCAAGATTACCATAAATTTACCGCAGGTTGACGATATAGCCCTGTTGGTTGACAAGAACTGGCGAGTCATCATGGAGATCAGTGTCTATGCCATTCACCACATCATCCCCGCCAGAGAGATCAACAAAATAGAGCGTTTCCCCTTGCTTAACGGTAATAGTTCGCGGCCGATAAGCCGTTTGCTGTGGCGTTATGGTAACTGCAGTACTGCCGTCTGCCAAATCTTTGGTACTCAAAGAAAACCCTTCTAATGCTTTTTGGGCATCGGCGGAAAGCGAACCAGGAAATATCTGCTCGGCTTGCGCTTTATGCGGAAAATCGCTGAACTTTTCCGTTGTCACAGTATAGGCGACCGGAGCTGTAGCGCCTTGCGTGCGTACGCGCGGACGAGTTGCGTGTGCAGCAGTTGTGGCAGCAGCCGGCGTACTTTTTTGTGTGCTTGTTGAACTTTGCGGAAACGCATCAGCATAATACGCTCCCCATGCGAGAACGGCGAGCATCACCACCACTCCTCCGCCGATCAGCCACTTTCTCCTTGTTGTCATATCATAGCGAACAAATAATACTGCAGATGTACATATTGTAGTAGATTATCGTTCATCGTTCAAGTCGGCGAGATCTTGATCGGCGATGCCCAGCGCTTCCAGCATATATACGTGCCGGCTATTCGCCGGATCGTACTTGCCGACGCTGAGCCGGACCAGCTCTTGCGGATTTTTACCCAGAACATCCCATACGCCGATATTTCCTTCGCGGTACACGATGTCTTTCGTGCAGCATACGCCCCGAGTTGCCGCATCCGACCTTTCCGGCCGATGCACCGCCGCAGGGAAAAATTGTTCCGGATCAAACCCTCTTTGCCTGCCTTCCATAAATACATTTAAGAGTACTATATCAGTTTACTACATTATTTATCGGACGCAAAAGGACGTCAGAAGAATAAGCAAACCGCAACAAGGTAATCTTGGGAACGTGATTGACGACACACCCGATCCTTCCGCCTG
>JAJYZQ010000029.1 GCA_021799835.1 bacterium
GCGGTTTTCGTGCCACCTTGCGCGGTATTGCCCTTGATACCGGGAGGCGCTTGGGTGATGGCGAATTCCATTTTTATTGGGAGGTTAACATTCAAGATCTCGCCGCTAAATAAGAGCACTTCTACTGTGGCATTGGGCTTCAGATAGTTTGCGGTCGTGCCGAGCGCTTCAGTGGAGAGCGCAAAGCGGTCCCTGGGATCATTCTCTGCACAGAACCAATACTGCCCTTTGGTGTTATATAAATATTTCACTTTTTTCCGCTCCAGCTCCACTTCTTCAAAGCGGTCGGCGGGCTTTACGCTTTTTTGCAGCACTGAGCCGGTTTTTATATTTTTTACTTTCACTTGTGCGGTGGATCCGCCGCGGCCGATGTGGATGTGTTTGAAGTCCAGCACTTCGTAGGGTTCGCTTTCTATCACGAACATCGCGCCCGGCTTAAGATCATTCATTGACAACATAGTGTGAATGAGTGCTTAATAATACCAAGAAATGCGTGCACAGAATATCCGCACGCTCCCTGTATATCTAAATCGTTATGAACTTTTTTGTCAACCCGAAAAATAAAAAGACCGTGTATGTGGCAATGTCCGGCGGTGTGGATTCATCACTGGCGGCGGCTCTGTTGAAACGGCAGGGTTATCGGGTCGTGGGCGCATATATGAAAAATTGGTCGGAGTCTTTGCCGGGGATCGTCTCGTGTCCGTGGGAAGAAGATGAAAAAGATGCGCGTATGGTAGCGGGAATGCTCGGCATTCCGTTCTATACGTTTGACTTTGAATCGGCATACCGCCGAAAGGTTGTGGCATATATGCTCGCTGAGTATGCTGCCGGCCGCACGCCGAATCCCGATGTTATGTGCAACCGCGAGATAAAGTTCGGCCTCTTTCTCACAAAAGCCCGGGAACTTGGCGCGGATTTTGTAGCGACCGGCCACTACGCGCGCGTGCGAGAGCGCGGGGGAGTATACCATATATATAAAGGTGTTGATCCGGCAAAAGACCAGTCATACTTTCTGTGGACACTCACGCAGGATGAGCTGCACTCAACACTTTTTCCTGTTGGCAAATATCATAAAACGGAAGTCCGTGCACTTGCAAAAAAGTTCGGATTGCCGACCTATGCGAAAAAAGATAGCCAAGGCCTCTGCTTTATTGGCAAAATGGATGTCAATCATTTCCTCCATCAGCACATTCCCGCACATCCCGGAGATATCGTAGACACTGCTGGTTGTGTGTTGGGACGGCATGAGGGTTTGCCATTCTATACGATCGGCCAGCGCGAAGGCCTGCATATCGGCGGCACTGGACCGTACTATGTGGTGGCGAAAGATGCAGCACATAACACAGTAATAGTTTGCCACGAGCGAGACAAGGGAAAATTTTTACTGCATAAAGAATTAGTAGCAGAAAGCGTGAGCTGGATCAGTGGCAGGGAGCCACGGCTTTCCGGCAAAGGATTGCGCGCGGCAATTCGTTATCATGCGCCGGAAGAAGGAGTGGCGCTGAAAAAACTTCCCCATAAAGAGCACGAACAACACAGCGAACAGTATTACGCAAGCGCCTATGCATTTGGTCCGTATGCGGTGCATTTCCGTATGGGCCAGCCCGCAGCAACGCCCGGCCAATCCATCGTCTTTTATTGCGGAGAAGAAATGCTCGGCGGAGGAGTGATAGCATAAGTGTGGTTGCAAAATGGCGCAAAGAGGTATACACTGCGCAATAAGTAAGCAATCAGCGTAAATTTTCTTTTTATGGTGGACAACCAGTTTTTTTATGTTTTTTTGTATGTGCTGGGCGTACTCTTCCTTTTGGAAGTTGGCGTGGTATGGTGGTTCATTCGCTTGTATAAGCGCATTACCCATTTTTTTCGGCCAACCACAGACGATCTCAGCGGGCTGGTGTCGGAATTACTCAAAAAAACGCGGAAGCTGGAGGGCGACCTGTCCGATTTGCAGAATGACCACACGCTTACGGCCGGCATTTCCCGTATGTCGCTGAATAAGGTATACGTAAAACGTTTCAATCCGTTCAATGAAGTGGGTGGAGATCAAAGTTTTGTGCTTGCAGCACTGGATAGCCATAATACCGGCTTCATTCTTTCCAGTTTATATATGCGTGAGGGAAATCGTGTTTATGTAAAACCCATAGAGCAGGGAAAAACTACCTACCAACTTTCCACGGAAGAGCGTGAAGCGCTGGAACATTGCCTCAATCAAAAATGATATGACTATGGCCACTGCAATCAAACAACAATCTCTTGCTGCCGATCCGACTGCCGCCAAACGCCAGCCGGTTGTAGTGATACTCGGCCACGTTGATCACGGCAAGACAACACTATTGGACTATATCCGCAAAACCAATGTTGCGGCGGGAGAATCCGGCGGCATCACGCAGCACATCGGCGCGTATGAGATTATATACGAGGGTAACCCTATGACGTTCATTGATACGCCTGGCCATGAAGCGTTTAATGCGATGCGCTCACGCGGGGCGAGCGTGGCAGATATCGCGGTGCTCGTTATTGCCGCAGACGAAGGCCTGAAGCCGCAGACGGAAGAAGCGCTGGAACATATCAGCAGAGAAAAAGTTCCGTTCATCATTGCGATGAATAAAATTGACAAAGAAGGTGCAGATCTTAATAAGATCAAACAGGCGCTCGCTGAAAAAAATTATCTCGTGGAGGACTGGGGCGGAACGATCCCTACCGTCGGCGTATCGGCGCACACTGGCAGGGGTGTGGATGAATTATTACAGCTCATTGCGTTGATGGCAGAAATGGAAGACATCACTGCCCGCACCGACGAAGGCCAGAGTGATGGCGTGATCATTGAATCATTTATGGATCAGCGCCGCGGTGTAGTGGCGAGTGCCATTATCAAAAACGGCACGCTGAATCAAGACGACTATCTGGCGACCGCAACCAGTTCTGGCCGTGTGAAGATCTTGGAGGATTTTACGAATAAGAAAATAACATCTGCACATTTTGGTATGCCGGTGCGCATAGTGGGATTTGATAAAATGCCAGTCGTGGGAGAAATTATGGTAAGCGCTCGGCAGGAAAGTAATCTGTCTATGGAGCATATTGGTGCGCTCAAAAAATATCCGTATGACGTCGTGACGGTGGAAAATAGCCAGCCGGTTCTGGAGCTCATCATTCGTGCTGATACCTATGGGTCAGTGGAAGCCATAGAAGAACTTTTGAAAACTATAAAGACCGATAAGGTGGGATTGCGGATCTTGAGGGCGGAAGCAGGAGACCTCAACGAATCGGATGTAAAAATGGCTCCGGCGAATGCCGTGATTCTTCTTTTCCGCACGCACGTGGAGCGTGTTGCGCAGATAATGTTGGAAAGCAAAAAATTGACCGTAGTGACCGTGGACGTGATCTATGCGCTGGTGGATGAAATTAAAAAACTGATGATAATGTTGCTCCCGAAAGATAAGGTGCGCGAGACCACGGGAGAAGCGACCGTCCTTGCACTCTTTAAAAAAGATGGCCAGCGGCAGATCGTTGGCGCACGCCTGGTTTCCGGCGCAGCCGCGCGCTCAACTATAGAGATTGTGCGCGATGGAGAGGTTGCGGGAACCGGAAAGATCGTGGAAGTGCAGCAAGATAAAAAAACTATGCAATCTATAACGCGGGGAGAATTTGGCATGGCACTTGATTCTTCGCTGAAAGTAGCAGAAGGAGACCGCATCGTATTTTTTGCAGAGAAAGAACACACTCACACGACACTCTAAGTATCAGCGCTATAATTTCTTTGCTCTATGCCGATTTCGCGTATTGCCCGCGTTAATAAACTTCTTCTCCAGCAGATCAGTGCGATTATGCAGCGGGAATTATCATTGCCCGAGGGTGCGTTTGTTACGGTGGAGAGCGTTGATACGAGCCCCGATCTTCAGCATGCGAAAGTTCTGGTGAGCATATTTCCGGATAATCGGCAAGCATCCGTGCGCGCATTGCTTGATCACCACATCTATGATATCCAAAAGATAGTAGATAAGCGGCTGCATATGAGGCCGGTGCCAAAGATTCGGTTCATGACGGCAGGGCGAAATGCCGCAGAAGGCCGGGTGGAAGAGTTGCTCGGTAAGATCAAGCGGGGAGAGCAGGAAGATCTATAAATTTTCTACGGCGTGGTGGCCGAGTAGTCAGGCAGAGGTCTGCAAAACCTTGTAGGGCGGTGCAAATCCGCTCCACGCCTCAAAAATACCTTAATATTTAAGGATAATGATTCTTTGCGCCGGGGTGGTGGAATGGCAGACACGTTGGACTTAAAATCCAATGGAGTTTCTCCGTGAGGGTTCGAGTCCCTCTCCCGGCACCACAATACAACTAAGTTCAGTTTTGTCAGAATTTTTCAACGCCGAGCATAGCTCGGCGTAAGGTTTTATGGCCTCAAATTCGATTTTCTTGTCTTTTAAATACAGTTTCGAGCCGAAGATTTTAAACTATTTTTGTTTAGGCAAACTTGCTATTGGATAATCTGCTTTGATCCAATCTTTAATTGTTTTTTTTAATTTAACTTGTCTTTCGATCAGAAAATTTAAAAATAATCTATTAATGTCTTGTTGTGTTCCTTGGTTGTAAAAATGTAAATCTCGCATTGCCAATTTTATTCTTCTTTTTGATATAGAATTTATTTTATTGATTGTATCATCAAAACACCGATGATTTGGGTTATTTTTTATATAATTTAGCAATTCGCCATTGCCCACACACCAACCCGTATCTTCGGAGTTGTCGATATCAAACATTTCTCCACAAGCACCCAATGAGAGGTTTTTATTATCTTGAGATGTCGGTCCTAAAAGATGATAGTCAATTGAAATTAAATTACTATCATTATCTACTAAATAATCTTTATCCTTATTATCATAGTTGCCAATCCATAAATTAAAAATAAAACTACGTATTGCCTCTTCCTTATTTTTTATATCACTCTCTTCTAAAGAAGAAAAAGATTTTGATGCTAGGTATTGCGGCAATGATAATCCTTTAAAGGGGGTTAAAAAAACATAATTATCAATTCGTGCGTGAGAGAGCGTATTAATATCAAATTCTTCAACTATCTTGAATGGTATAATTTTTACTCTTAAGCTATTTAATCCAACCGATCTTGCTAAACGGAAACCTAATAGAGCGCGATCATTCAAATCAAGAAGGTCCCCCGTGCTACTATATGATTCACTCCTATTATTCACGTTTGGTAGATATAATGGTCGAGAAATTTTTCCCACCCATAAACTTTTATCTAAATTTCTTTGTAATTTTACGTTTGTATTATACGATTCACCGGTAGCTATATGTTCAATAAATGTATAATTGAAAAAATGACTCTTAATTTTTTTGACTATTTTCATAATTATTTTTTTATCAACTTCTTAATTGACGCGTTTAAAACTTTATTTAAACAAGTATTTCTATTGCTGGACTATCTTTTTTCCCGTTTCGAAATTTATCGTAAGTTTGCTGCTATTTAGTTTTTCTGGATTATATATTTAAATATTCCAATTCCAAATACGAATAAATATAATGATTATCGCAATAAATATAATTACAGCAAAAATAAGCGGTGATTCATTTAATAATTGATCCCAAAAACCTTTTGATATTTTAGGCCTTTTTCCTTGATAGGTTTCCCATAGATCTTCGCCAATATTTCTTGCTTTTTTAAGTCTAAATATATAAACAATAAGAGACAGGGGGATAATGAAAATCAACACAGATATTATAATTTTAATCAAAGAAGTTAACGGCAATAATTTTGAATTAAAGGTAGCAACCACGAGCAATGCCGCTGCTAGTGTACTTACTATTGGAAGTGTTCCGAATTCAGCATGAACAAGCATTGTTAACTGATCGTTTATGGAATTAAGAATGCGCAATTTGTCTTCAGGTTTTTGTTTATTAAACTTTTCTTTTAAATCCTTTTTATTCATTTTCTTTTATTTTACCAATTCTTCTAAATATCTTGAAAATTTTGTCGTTTTTCTATTTTTTATTCAGAGATAAATTTAACAATATTTTCAATTGCTTTAATTTGATCGCTTGTTGCATCCCCGTGAATTGTAGTTTTAATATCGTCCATAATCAGCTTTTTCATATCATTACCACTCGGTATTTTTAATCATATATTTATTTATAATCTGTCTTTTCCTCGCAACAACTTTGTTCATTCGTTT
>JAJYZQ010000030.1 GCA_021799835.1 bacterium
ACCAAGCGCATGCGCTTGCTGGTCTGAAAACACGGTATCAAATGTAGCAGCAATCTGCGGTGGCGTAAGCTGCGGACAATCTATGCCGTAATTAGCAGATTCTTTCCCTTGCAAAATATATGCCGCTGCATACGCCGCTTCTTTATAGTTACAGAGATCAAATGAGCCACTAAATCCCCATTGGTAGGCATGAGCATTCAGGTCCGGCAGCCAGCTAGTCAAAACTTGAAATGGCCCTATTGCTCCAGAAGAATTTACGCTGCATCCAGGCTCGTCGGCGCCGGGTGTCACATCAGAAGCAAAACCAGTGATATGATGCTCGGTTAAATAGATTGCACCAATCATCGCAGGCGGCACACCAAGCTGCTTTCCTGCATCAGTTAATATTTCTCGCCATCCGGGCGGGGTTACTGCAGACAATCCCCCGCCATTTCCTCCGCCACCATTAATAAAAGAACAGAAACTCCCCATATTATTATAGACTATCTGCACAAAATCTGTAGGGAAATTGACGCCAAAGTACCGAGCGACCGCACCAACAATATTGCCTAATAATTCAAAAAGTTTCAGCAGCCAGTTCACCCAACTATGTATAATGCCATTGCTACACACCGCTTGTCCCACCATATATATTCCCGCAGCAATAATCACAATGATCAGGATTGCCAGCAATATCCATGGAATAACGGCGACCAGAATATCCACTAGCCCTTCCAGGGCTCCGCCGATCGCATCCCCCACCACTTCCCAAATTGCTTTCTTCGCCGCTTTTTCTGCAACTTGCTTCTCTTCTTTTTTTACTTTTGCTTTTATTTTTTCCTTGATCTTCTCTTTCAGGCGGTCACGCAGCTCTGCAGCACGATTGCGGGCAGACGTAGTATTTTGCTCCTGTTCTTCTTCATCGCGATGTTCTTCGTGCGGCTCTTCTTCAGTGCTGCGCACATTTTCCAGACGCGATTTATTGTGCTCCCAATCGTCAAACGAAGGCATGGTTTACTTGATTGAATGAATAAGGGAAAGAGTCTGCTGCATAAGAAAGGTAAAAAAGCTCTGCACTGCAGAAATAAGTTTTGGCAGATTAATGCCGAGATGCGCATTGATCCAAGAAACAATAGTCGCCCATAGCGATGAAACAGCGGTACTGTTTAAGGCTGAAGAAACGGCGTGCGCTGAGGAATTGACTGTCTGTACATTGATATAATGCTCCGCACGCTGCACCACAGGAGAAGTCGCAAACGGGCTGCTGCTTGCATAGGCGACAGAAAGTCCTGCATACATTATACTAGCAATCAATACACCGCTCATGATTACTTTTTTCATATAACACCATTGTACCAAAAGTACGGAAAAGAAAACAGCTCCCCTACTGGAGGAGCTGTAACGCGGTACGCAAGCGTTCAAGGGTTTGTTCTTTGCCCAGCAATGCGGCAATACTAAACGGCCCCGGACTTTGCGGCAGACCACTTAAGGCAACACGCAGTGGCCAGAGCATTTTTCCGCGATTATCCAACGCATTCGCATGCGCCATAATTGCCACTTCCAAACGTTGCTCATCCCATGCCGCTTCATCAAGTCCCACAATACACGTGCGCACTTCCTCCAAATACTTTCGCGTTTCTTCCAAAGAAGTATCCTTCCAAGAAAGCAGTGCAGGATCGTACGGCGCTACAGAGAAGAAAAAGGCAAATTCAGCAATATCGCGTAACGTTTTCATCCGCTGCTGCGCAAGCGGCATTACTCGCTGGAAAAGCGCTGCATCAAATTTCTTGCCCTCAAGCACATCACGAAGATATGGCTCGGCTCTCTGCGCGAGCTCCTCAGATGTGAGGCGCTTAATGTACTGACCATTCAGCCAGTCAAGTTTCTGTTGGTTAAATACTGCCCCACCTTTCTGCACATGTTCAAGCGAAAATTGCTCACTCAGCTCATCCAGAGAAAAAATTTCCTGTTCCGTCCCCGGATTCCACCCGAGCAGCGCTAAAAAGTTTATCAGCGCCTCCGGCAAATAGCCCATCTTCCGATATTCTTGAATGTCTACTGCGCCATATCGCTTGCTCATCTTGCTGCGATCGGGCGCGAGGATAAGCGGCATATGGGCAAACGCAGGCATAGTCCAGCCAAATGCGTTATAGAGCGCTACTTGCTTGGGCGTATTGGAAATATGATCCTCGCCCCGAATAACATGAGATATGTGCATCTTGTGGTCATCAACCACTACGGTAAAGTTATAAAGTGGCTCATGAATGCTCTTTGCAATAGAAAAGTCTCCCAGTGTTGATGCCTTCACGGAGATGTTGCCGCGGATAAGATCGGTAAAGGTGATAGTTTCTTCTGTTGCCCTGAACCGTATAACGCCTTTTTCATCAGTGCCGGTCAACTGGTCGCACCGATGAACGAGAGGCAATTTCTGCTCTTTCTTTTTTTCATATTCCTGCTGGATCTCGGCAGAAGAATGATGGCAAATAAATGCTTTCCCGCTATCCAACAATTCTTGCAGATATTTTTCATAGAGCGCTGTCCGTTCGCTTTGGCGATACGGCCCATAGGCACCTCCGGCATCCGGCCCCTCATCCCATAGCAGGCCGAGCCATTGCAAGCCGCTTTTGATGCTTTCTTCATACGCAAGAGTAGAGCGTTCGCGATCCGTATCTTCTATGCGCAGAATAAATGTGCCGTGGAGTTTGTGCGCAAATAAGTAATTGAACAAAGCACTCCGCGCAGTTCCAATGTGCAGTTTTCCGGTGGGAGATGGTGCGATGCGCACGCGTGGGATAGATTGTTGGACAGTGGTAGTGTTCGGCATAACAGTACGTAAAGGGTTACTGAATAACTTTTGCAATGCGCAAGAGTTGCTGCGCGATCAATTCAGCGGCATTTGTTTTAGCAAATGCCGCAGCATTTGCACTCATCTGTGCCATTACTTGTTGGTCGGCAAACAATGACCGGATATTTTCCAACAGGAGATTAGGAGTAAGATTTGCCGTCTCTAATACTATGCACGCACCCGCATGCCCGTAAAGAGATGCATTTTCCCGTTGATGATCGCTCGCTGAATTTTCCAACGGAATAAGAATGCTTGGCTTGCCAAATGCGGCGAGTTCAAATATCGTTCCCGATCCCGCGCGCGCCACCACCAGATCACAGGCGTTATAAAAATCCTTCATTTGAAAATTGTCCAGATAAGAGAACGGATGATAAAAATAACGCTCTTGCTCTTTGAGTTCGCCTTCGGATTCTTTTTGGATATAGGTAAAATTATTTTTTCCCGTGATATGCACGACTTCATAGGCACTTACCAGCCGCGGCAGGATGTCTAAGACCACTTCGTTGATCTGCGTTGCTCCCTGCGAGCCGCCAAGAAATCCAACAATCGGCTTATTGGAATAAATGCCGAGGTTTCCACCGGACGCTTTGTGATCCTCTCCGTGCAAAAGATCGGTATCTATAGGATTGCCAACCAACGCGGTTTTTTGCGCAGGAAAATATTTGAGCGCAGTGCTGAACGACACACCGATAGACCGCGCAAAATGCGCACTGAATTTATTTGCAATACCAGGAATGCTGTCTGACTCATGAATGATCACAGGGATCCGATAGATCCACGCCGCAACGATCACGGGTACCGCGCCAAACCCTCCTTTGGAAAATATGGCGTCTGGCATAATGTACCATAGCCACCATAAACTTTGGAAGAAGCCCACAATGATCTTAAACGGATCTAAAAAATTCCAAAGTGAAAAATACCGGCGGATCTTCCCGGATGCAATGTAATGCGTATCAATCCCCTCCTTTTCTATGACCGGACCGGCAAACCCGTCAGGGCCGACATAATATACATCCGGCGGTTCCTGGCCATACGAAGCGCTCAGCGCAGTAACTGCTTTGGTCACCGCGATCAAGGGATAGGTGTGTCCGCCTGTTCCTCCTCCGGTAATGACTAGTCGCATAAATGTGTCGTTTGTTTATAGAGTAGCATAGCGGGATATTTGCGTTAATATGCCGATGGCAAAAAGCATAGTGATATACGATGATCCGCCATAGCTAACAAAGGGTAGGGTAATGCCGGTCAATGGAATAAGCCCAAGGATTGCCATAATATTAATGAACGCTTGCACAATAATGACTGATGAAACGCCGACTGCAAGCAACTTATAGAATTGATTGTCCGTTGCAATAGCAAGGGAGAGTCCGCGCCAGAAAAGCGCCATAAACACCAGCAAAAGCGCAAGCCCACCGACAATGCCAAGCTCTTCCACCACAATTGCATAAATAGAATCGCTCATCGGCTCAGGCAGATAATTATACTTTTGCAAGCTATTGCCAAACCCCCGGCCAAAGATCACGCCCGATCCCACCGCAATGAACGCCTGGTTTATTTGGTATCCGATGCCTTGTTTGTCGGTGTTCGGATGAAGAAAAACCGTAAGGCGGTTCGTGCGATAGGGTTCTACTTTTACCAGCACATAGGCAGCTACCGCGCCAATAAGAATAATCAGCAATACCTGTTGGATCTTTGCGCCACTGATAAAAAATAAGATCAAGCTGCTTAAGGCGATCACGCCAAGCGTTCCCATATCCGGCTGAGCAATAATAAGCACTGCCAGCACACCCACGGAAACAAAGAAAGGCATAAGGTTTTGGTTATGCTTCGCATGCTTATCATTCTTGCGCGATAGGAGTGCAGCAAGATAAATAGCAAAAGTCATCTTTGTAATTTCCGAAGGCTGTACCGTAAATCCTCCAAACGACAGCCACCGCTGTGCACCCAGCGCATGATGGCCAATATGAGGCAAAAACACTAACGACAACAAGATAATACTGAAAATGAACAGGCCGAACGCGGCGCGCCGCCATACCGCAAGCGGCACGAAATAGGCAACGAGAAACGCAACTATACCGCCACCGATTCCCAGGATCAGCTGCCGCACTACATAATAATAGCTATTCCCCGCCACCTGATTAGACAGAACAACCGATGCGCTGGAAAGCAGAATAAGCCCCACTACCATCAACACACCTGTTATCCAGAGCAGTACGCTGTCCGGTTTATGCATAGGCATTGCTTACGTTAGTTATCCGCGGCACTGAGTGCGCGTGCGGCAGTGGAAAATTTTTCGCCGCGATCAAATTCATGGGTAAATAAATTAAAACTCGCTGCTGCGGGAGACAGTACCACGATGTCTTTTTCACTGCTTACTGCGGCTGCTTCTTGAACCGCCTCATCCATTGTTTTAACGGTCTGAATATTCTTTTTACTACCTCCTCTTGGTGTCATTCCTGATTCTTTTTGTGTCATTCCCGCGGAGGCGGGAATCTCAAAAGTTGATAAGAGCTTTTGCAGCGCATCCGACGCTGATCCGGGCAATAGTATGATATGCTGTATGCGTTGTTCGCTAGCCAAAAATTCCGCCAGTTCTTCAAAGGGCGTCGCTTTATCCGCACCACCCGCAATAAGCGTTATATTGCCGTGCGGATAATGGGCAAGAATCGCGCGCAATGACGCAATGACCGCTCCGGGAGATGTCGCTGTCGTGTCATTAATGAACGTTACGCCATTTATCACTCCAATGGTTTCCATCCGCCCCTCAAGCGTCGTGAAAGCGCTGAGTATCTTCTGGATTGCAACCAAGGGAATCTTATAGAGCGATGCAACGTTGATCGCGAGCAATGCATTAGTCACATTATGCTCACCCCAGAGCGCAAGATCTTTCTTATCCATTATCTTGAGCGTATTGGAACCAAAGTAGATGGATTTGCTGCGCGCAAATGCACCGATCTCCTGACCTGCAGGAAGTGGAAACTTACCATGATAATCCGCCCACAGTATCGTGCCGGGCGCTATCTTTGCAAAACCGCGCAATAAGGCATCCGCATAATTAAAGATCACATAGTCGCTTTTCTTTTGAAAAGCAAAAATATTTTTCTTTGCTGCCACATACGCAGCAAAATCTTTATACGTATTGAGATGGTCGGGAAAAATATTGGTAAGGATCGCAATATGCGGGCTTAACCGGTGCGACGC
>JAJYZQ010000001.1 GCA_021799835.1 bacterium
TTGACGCAAAAATGGCATTGTTTATTTATGGCCATATATAACACTATTAGTAATTATTGTTTTTGTGATAGCTGGGATCGCTGATCAGCAGATGGAGATTAAAAAGGAATATCTTCCAGGTCTTCTTCCGACAGCATATCCTCTTCTTCAATGACGGGGATATCCTGTTTTGCTGCTGTGGGCTTTGCGGGAGTGTGCGGTCGTCCTGTCGCACTACCACCGCCACTTTCCCTTCCGCCAGCTTCAGACCCGCGCGGACCCATCTGCATGCTTTCGGCGACGATCTCGGTCCGATAGCGCTTACCGCCGCTCTGATCTTCCCAGCTGCGCGTCTGTAAGCGGCCTTCAACGAGAACCAGCTTGCCTTTTATAAGATATTGGTGGGCGATATCCGCAAGCTTGCCAAAGAATACCACGCTATGAAATTCGGTTGCTTGCTGTTTGTTGCCGCTTGCGTCGTTCCAGACGCGATTCGTTGCAACACGAATAGTCGTTACACTTCTCCCATCAGGCAATGCCCGATTTTCCGGATCTTGTACGACATTCCCGACGATGATCACTTTGTTAAAATTCATAGGGATAACAAGTAATTCTACTTTACTCCCTGCAATATTTTATCGAGTTCTTCGTCTATTTTTTTTAGCGTTTCTTCCTTGTTTTCTGCCTCTTCTGCGGCGTTATGCTCTGCAGGTGCAGAAGGATCTTCTCCCGGCTCCGCGGTTTGGTCAGGAGCGGATGGCGCATCATCTGTGGACTTTTCTTCCGCTATAGTTTCTGCCGGCGTTGCAGGAATGTGAGTGGGACGTGTAGCGTGCGGTGCTTCCGGAGCAGCGCTTGCTGGCTCCGCATTTTGGCTTGTTGCCACTGCATTGAGCGTGGATGAAGCGAACAATGGCGCTTGCGCAATATCCTTGGTGTTGCGGCCAATGCCAATGCGCAAGATATTCTTGCTATTTTTCAATATGTGTACTATTTGCATAGGATCTTTTTCCGCAGTAAAGGTAACTGCACAAAAGTAACCATTGGAAAAATGCCGCACTGTGTACGGAAGTTTTTTCTTAAATGGCGCTACAGTCTGTTGTATCGTAATGCCGCGCGATCTTACCTTATCATCAATGCTTTCCAGTTCCGCTTGTGCTTCCTGGGGCGTGAGAGTGGGCGCAAAAATAATGATTGCTTCGTAAAGATTGTCGGTCTGATTCATAAAATAAAGGGTGTGGACAACTAATTTGCTTCACGCTAACACAAAACTGCTGAAATTGCAACCTTCATATCTTAAACTCAATCACGTCTCCGTCGGCTACAATATAATCCTTTCCGCAGGTCTGTACCCAACCGTTCTTTGCGGCTTGCGGCCATCCGCCCGCAGCGAGCAACTTATCCCAAGGCACGACCATAGCTTTAATGAACTGCTCTTGAAAATCAGAATGGATGGCTGACCCTGCAACCGGTGCAGTGCTGCCGCGAACAATGGTCCATGCGCGTGTTTCATCCTCACCGGTCGTAAAAAAAGTGATCAGGCCGAGAGATTGATATGCGCGCGTGATCAGCTCATCAACATGGGCAGCAACGCCGAGCTCTTCTTGCTCTGCGAGAGACAGATCGCTGGCGTCTAATTCATTGCGGATATTGAGATAAATGAAATCAATGCCGGGCAAGGTTATCTGCTCGCTTTCGTGCGCCACATTCAGCACATAGAGAAAAGGCTTATGCGTCAGAAGGGTAAGCGGTTGAAGCACTTCGGATTCTTCGGCAGAAAAGCCGACTGCTGAAGCGAGTACGCCATCATTTAAGGCTTTTTGCGCTTTTTCTAATGTTGCTATTTTGAAAAGCTGTTCTTTTGCCGCTCCCGCTTTGAGATCGCTTTTCGCTTTTTCAAGCGCTCGCCCGATAGTTTCCAGATCTTTCAGGACAAGCTCAGTATTGATAACCTCAATATCGCGCTGAGGGTCGGGGTTGCTCAACGTGTGAATAATGGATGGATCAGAGAATCCGCGCACCACTTCACAAATGGCATCCACCTCACGAATGTGGGAAAGGAATTTATTGCCCAGGCCTTCGCCTGCGGCAGCGCCTTTGACAAGCCCCGCAATATCAACGAATTCTACAATAGCAGAGATAGTCTTTGCAGAATGAGAAAGAGCGGAGAGCTGCTCAAGCCGCGGATCGGCAACGCTTACCACGCCAACATTCGGATCAATGGTGGTGAAGGGGTAGTTAGCAATATCTATTTTGGTTTTTGTAAGCGCCGAAAATAATGTTGATTTACCCACATTCGGCAGCCCCACAATGCCAACCTTCAGATTCATAGGTCGTGATGAATGCTGCCCGTAATCTACTGCATATACAGGAAAATAACAAGGGGGAAATGCAGTGTGCAATGTCGCTGCAGCGAGTCCCGCTCGCATTTTGATAGGATTCTGATATGATGGAGGCATATGCGAGTCATATTTTTTGGTGATATTTTTGGCCGGCCGGGACGAGAAGCGCTTATACAAGCGCTGCCTGATATTATACGGCGCGAGCAGCCGGATTTTGTTATTGCAAATGCTGAAAATATTGCGCATGGCATGGGAGTTACTAAAAAAGCGCTCAGCGAGCTGCTCCCGTTTCCTCTGGATTGTTTCACCAGCGGCAACCATATCTTTGCGCTCAAAGAAGCGGGAGAATTGCTCAATGACGAATCATACCGCCTGCTTCGCCCGGCAAATTGGTATCCCGAAACGCCGGGGTTGGGCGTGCGGATCATAGAGAAAAAAGGGAAAAAGCTTGCGGTGATCAATCTTATGGGCCAGGTGTTTATGAAGCAGAAAGTTTTATCGCCCCTTTGGGAGCTGCGGCGGATCGTATCGGAAGTTGCGCAGGAGACCAGAAATATCCTTGTTGACTTTCACGCGGAGGCGACGAGCGAGAAGAAAGCATTTGGTATATTTGCTGATGGCGTAGTAAGCGCAGTGCTTGGCACGCACACGCACATACCTACTGCCGATGAGCAGATTCTTTCTGCAGGAACCGCATATATCAGCGATGTTGGTATGGTGGGTCCATTCGGTTCAGTGTTGGGGCTTGATGCTCGGGGCGTTATTGAAAACTATCTCACACAGCGCTATGCGCATTTTGAGCCGTGGAGTGGTGACCGCGTGGAGATAAACTTTGTCGTTGTAGATATTGATGAGAAAACCGGTACAGCGACAGCTATTCGCCGTGAGCGATTGATCGTTCAAAACAATGCAATATGACGCCAAGTATTGCCATGCTTGGCTTATTTGCTATACTTACCTCAGGGAAAAGGTCGAAGACATTTCATAACTAGTAACGGAACGGCTTATGAATAAGGAACAAATGGTTGAAGCCATTGCGAAAAAAACCGGCCTTTCAAAAAAAGATGCCGCCAATGCTCTTGCCACCGTGTTGGATGTTGTGCAATCCGAACTCTCTAAGGGACACTCTGTGGTGTTCACTGGATTCGGTACGTTTGCCGTCGCCAAAAGAAAGGCGCGGGAAGGTGTTAATCCGCGCACGGGCGAGAAAATAAAAATCGCAGCGACCAAAGTGCCAAAATTTAAAGCAGGCAGAACGTTAAAGGATGCCGTAAAGTAAGATTTTGGCAATTTTTCTATAACTAAAACCCCGCCTTGGCGGGGTTTTAGTTTGGTAGCTTGTGAATAGGTATACGAGAAACGGTACAAGGGGAAATTATCGGGCATATTCCACGATGCGGGATTCCCGAATGACATTGACCTTTATTTCTCCGGGATATTTCAGTTCTTGTTCAATGTTTTTCGCAATGTCTTTGGCGAGATTCCACATCGCAACATCAGTGATCTTTTCCGGATTGACAAATACGCGGATTTCCCGGCCAGCCTGGATAGCGTAGGTCTTTTCCACGCCATCAAAATTATTGGCGATCTTTTCCAGATCTTGCAAGCGATGGATGTAATTTTCTACGGTGTCTTTCCGAGCGCCTGGCCGTGCAGCAGAAATAGCTTCTGCAACCTTCACGATAACGCCGGTCAAGCTCTTCTGCTCCACTTCTTCGTGGTGGGCAACGACCGCATCAATAACCGCTTCTTCAACATTGAATTTTTCCAATATTCTGCGGCCGATATCAATGTGCGTTCCTTGGATCTCATGGTCCAATGCTTTGCCAATATCGTGAAGCAATGCGGCTTTCTTAGCAACCATAATGTCTGTGCCAAGTTCTGCGGCAATAATGCCAGCAATATGCGCTGCTTCTATGGAGTGCATCAGGACGTTTTGCCCAAAGCTCGTGCGGAATTGCAGTCGTCCGACGAGGGCGATCAAGCGCGGGTCAAGTCCCACTACGCCAACATCAAACACCGCATTCTCGCCGACGGTTTTCATCTGTTCGTTGATCTCCTCTTCGGCTTTTTCAACGACTTCCTCAATGCGCGCCGGCTGTATGCGCCCGTCTTTGATCAGTTTCTCAAGAGCTGTTTTAGCAATTTGACGCCGCATAGGGTCAAATGCTGAGATAACAACGAGTTCTGGCGTATCGTCAATGATCAGTTCTACGCCAGTTGCTTTTTCAAATGCGCGAATGTTGCGTCCTTCTTTGCCGATGATCCTGCCTTTAACTTCTTCATTCGGCAGGGCAACGGAAGATGTGGTAAGTTCTGCTGCGTGAGATGCCGAATACCGCTCCATAGCAGTAACGATGAGCTCTTCCACTTTCTTTTGCAACTCATCAGCGCCGTCGCGTGAGACCTTCACGATGCGGCTAAATAGCGCATCGGAGGCATCTTTCTCGACCTTCTTCAAAAGTTCTTCCCGAGCTTCTTGAGGAGTAAGGTTGGCAACATGCGCAAGTTCTTCTTCTTTCTTTTGTTTGATTGCGCGCACTTGCTCCATGAGATCTTCCGCGTCCTGTTTTTTGGTCTCCAAATCCCGCTCTTTATCTTCTAAGTTGCGGATTTTGCGCTCCAAATCGGCCTCTTTAGATTCTAATCGCCGTTCTACGCGTTTGAGCTCAGTTCTTCTCCCCTCCTCATCCTTTCTCGCCTCATCCAAGACCTTTACCGCCTTATCTTTTGCGGATAGAATGACTTCTTTTGCTTGGTCTTTGGCATCAGCTAAGGTCTTTTCTGCCCTTGCTTCCAATGTGTTCGCTTGCTGGACGGCAAGGTAGCGTCGTAAGCCGTAACCACCTGCAATACCTATTCCTAAGCTAACCAAGATGTAAATGGTTAGCATACAATGATCTTAAATGTACTAATAAATTCTATTACATATATGCCGCTGTGTCAAACGAGCCGGCAAGCGTGACAAACACATAATGCATAGGTACCCTTTACAAATTTTTTGCAGAGCGTATAATGAAAACAATTATGGTATGCTCTATGGTAAAGGTAATGAGCATGCCATGATGATCATATTGTTCTTTGCCAATGATGAATTCCCTATTGTTTTGCTTGAGGTATTTTTTGTTGCATATACGCAAAGCTCGGAAGGGCATTCTCCGCAGAGCTGTGGCATAAAGTGAGGACACCTCCAATTCAGCCCGCCGGTTCTGTTGAATACCCTTTCTTCTTATGGTGTTGCAAGTAAAAAATAGCCGCTCTTTGTTTGCTCTTAAAGAGTGGTGGACTGCGGAGCCCCTTCAAAACAATAGAGAATGCTGCATCCTCGCGTTATTTATCTTGCTTTTTTCACTATTTGGCGGTACGTTGATGATGTGTTGAATGGAAATATAGTTGCGGGATGTAGCACAATTGGCTAGTGCGCTGGTTTTGGGTACCAGAGGTTCCGGGTTCAAGTCCCGGCATCCCGACAAGCGCGGCGATAGTATGTACTTTGTGCTTTATATTTTGTTTTGCGTGTTCGGCTCAAATAGAGGTCGTTTTTCCCTTGTAGCAAAAGGTTGCTTTTGGTATGTAATACCCTAGGTTAGCTCTTTTGATGCTCTTACGGTGAGTAAAATTTTGATAGACCCTACTGAAGCAGTATTTATGCCTTGACGGATACTGGTCTTTGAGGTTTATTGTTTTGCTGCGCATTACGGAGTATTTAACCTGAGGCGTATACTCTGAGTGTAAGTTTGGTAGAATTTCATTTTTGTACTGAACTATACCTCAGTTTAGATAGAATGATTATGTTATATATAATACAAAAGTTCTCTAAGAACTGTTGTTTCTTGAGGAACAAAGATTGAATTAATGCTATTGATAGTGCGTAGTATATTGAAAGTATATAGAACGCGTATAACAATGGAGAATATGATTTAATGTAGTGAAATGTTTTGAAAGAACTATCCGGTACAAATAGTTATTTGTATGTATTTCAAGATAAAAATCTTCAGTTTTACTTGTAATGCTCTAGTTTTAGGTGGATCTTCTCATCGTTTTATCTCATAATAATGAATTGTTTAATTGTTTTCTTCCCCTACCCGTTCTTGAGAGAACGGGTAGTTGCGAGAAGAACAAGGCTTTAGGACTAGAGGAGCGTATTATAAGGGTAAGTTGTGTATTATTTACAAATTTCTGTGTATGAGAAGTGAATAATGTTCATAGCTTCGTCCACTTTATATAAAATATTTGCAGTAATTCATTATTTTTAATATAATAAACTATGTTCTTTTTGAACACTATATAGTTCTATAAGAACAACAGTAATAATAAGGATCTATTTGATAATTTGTAGGTAACCTTTAGAGTGTCTGAGGCATTAAAATGGTCAAAATTTTATATGCAAGGATAATAAATATGCCTTGCGAACTGTGACAATTTTCATTGTTTTGTCACACTTCCAACTGTGACAATTTGATTCATTTTGTCACAGTTCCAACTAGGACAAAACATCATAATAATATATATCAATTAACTGTGACAATTCATAAAATACAAAATGCTATTTTATGGCTTTATAGAGCTGCAAAATGACAATTTTGTCACAGCAGATTGTCACACTTCCAACTGTGACAATTGTCACAGTTCATTTACTCATTTTGTCACAGTTCATTTGTTCTGTTTTGTCACACTTCCAACTGTGACAATTTGATTCATTTTGTCACAGTTCGCAGAGTACGTGCCATACGTGAGTTGTAGAGGTTTTTTCTCTCCACTAAACCGGTTTGTGGTGTGCATTGTACTAATTGTTATCTCATGGTTATAATAGAATGATTGAGGCTGGTATGTTGGCGACCGCTGTCCAATAACGTGATTGCTGCACTATGACTTTTACGCATCTTCACACACACTCACATTATTCGCTTTTGGATGGGCTCGCAAAAGTCCCTGATTTGGTAAATCGGGCAAAAGAGCTCGGCATGGATGCGCTAGCGTTGACGGATCACGGCGTGATGTACGGCGCTATAGAATTTTATAAAGCCGCAAAAGCGGCAGGCATCAAACCGATCATTGGAGAGGAATTTTACTTGGCCGCAGGATCATATACCAGCAAGAATCGTGAAACGGACTATAAGCGGTATCATATCGTGCTCTTAGCAAAAGATAACGAAGGGTATCGCAATCTTATCCAGCTTACCACAGAGGCGCATCTCAATGGCTTTTATTATAAGCCACGCATAGATAAAGAGCTTCTCCGCAAGCATCACCAGGGCCTGATAGCGCTTTCTGCGTGTTTGGCGGGGGAGATTCCTCAGGCGATCCTTGCCGGTGTGTCCAAAAAAGAATTGGATCGTCTTGTTGCCATCTATAGCGATATTTTTGGCAAAGAAGATTTTTATATAGAGTTGCAGCATCATCCTAACATTCCGCAGCAGGAAAAGGTCAATCAACAATTGATCGCTCTGGCATATCAGCACGGCCTGAAGCTGGTCGCGACGAATGATATTCATTATTTGCTTGCTGAGGATGGCCCTGCGCAAGATATTTTGGTTGCTGTGCAAACAAATAAGTCTTTGCGCGATGAAAATCGGCTTTCTATGGTGAATGAGAATTTTTCTATGAAGTCTCCAGAGGAGATGGAAGAAGCATTCAGTAGTGTTCCCGAGGCAATAACCAATACTGCAGAAGTGGCTGAAAAATGTACTGTTGAATTAGAGTTGGGGAAAATTCAACTGCCCTTTTATAAGATTCCTGAGAGCCATACCTATGAATCCTATGTGCGGGAATTGTGTCATATAGGGTTACAAAAGCGTTTTGGATTCGCTACTAATGATACAAAACTATTTCCCCGGGATACTCAAGGGGTGATTATAGTGGGTGCCAACCGTGACGAGCATACCCGCACGATCCTTGAGCGATTCAATTATGAAATGTCCATTATTGAGAAGACCGGTTTCGCTTCCTATTTCTTGATCGTGCAAGATTTTGTGAACTGGGCGAAAGATAATGGCATTGTGGTGGGGCCGGGCCGCGGATCTGCTGCAGGATCATTAGTGGCGTATCTCTTGGGCATTACCAACATTGATCCGCTGAAGTATGACCTTCTGTTTGAGCGGTTTCTGAATCCAGAGCGCATTAGTATGCCGGATATTGATATGGATTTTGCAGATGCGCGCCGCGACGAGGTGCTTGCATACGTGGCGCAGCGGTATGGGCGCAACCATGTGGCGCAGATCATCACCTTTGGTACAATGGCATCAAAGGCAGCTATTCGCGATGTTGGGCGGTCATTGGGTTATGAATACTCTTACTGCGACAACATTGCTAAAATGGTGCCGTTCGGTTGGAATCTCAAGCAAACATTGGACGGCGACCAAGAATTTCAGCGGCTCTATAATACTGATGATAAGGCGCGCCGGCTGATAGATTTTGCGTTGAAGCTGGAAGGAGTGTCGCGCCATGCATCTACGCATGCGTGCGGCGTGGTAATTACTAAAGATCCTTTAGAGCAGATCGTAGCACTCCAGTATGCGTCCCGATCAAAGTCGGCGGTCACAGGTGCGGCAAATGCGGACGATGCAGGAAATGAGAGCGGAGGAGAATCTGCAGCAGTAGCCCAGTATGTTTCCCATGAAGCATATAATGCCATCAAGAATTCCCCGCAGAACGTAGTGACGCAGTATGAGATGCACGCCATTGAAGATCTTGGATTGCTGAAAATGGACTTTCTTGGCTTAAGAAACCTTACGATCATTGAAAACACACTCAAGCTAATCAAAAAGATCCACAACGTGGATATTGATATTGATGCATTGCCGCTTGATGATGATCAGACGTTTGCGTTGTTCCGCCGCGGTAATACAACCGGCGTATTTCAGTTTGAATCTGCAGGTATGAAGCGCTATCTGAAAGAGCTGAAGTCAACGAATATTGAAGACGTGATCGCTATGGTTGCGCTGTATCGTCCCGGCCCGATCCAATTCATTCCGGATTACATTGATCGCAAGCACGGCCGTACGCCGGTCACGTATCTGGATCCGCGGCTTGAGCCGATAATGGAAAATACGTATGGCGTTATGGTGTATCAAGAGCAGCTGATGCGCCTTTCTATGGATTTGGCGGGGTTTTCGCGGGGAGAAGCGGATGTTTTGCGCAAAGCAGTAGGCAAAAAGATTAAAGCTCTTCTTGATGAGCAGAAGACAAAGCTGATAGAGGGAATGATCAAAAATGGTGTGCAAAAAAATACAGCCCAGCAGATATGGGATTCTATAGAGCCGTTTGCAAGCTACGGCTTTAATCGGAGCCATTCCGTATGCTATGCAGTCATTGCCTATCAAACAGCATACCTCAAGAGCCATTATCCGGCAGAGTTTATGGCAGTGCTTTTAGGCTATGATGCGCTGGATATTGAACGAACGGCGTTTCTCATTGACGAGTGTAAAGCTATGGATATCCCCGTATTTTCGCCGGATATCAATGAAAGCAAGGAAAATTTTACGGTGATCTCAGCACAAGGAAAGCAGGGGAAAGATAGCATTCGTTTCGGCCTGTCCGCCATTAAAAATGTCAGTGCAAATATGGTAAGGGCGATCATAGAGGAGCGTCGTGTGGGAGGAAGATTCCATTCTATGGAGGATTTTGTGTTTCGTATGGATCCCACAGCGCTCAATAAAAAATCTCTAGAGGCGCTGATCAAGTCAGGCGCGTTTGATTCATTGGGCGAGCGCAATGCTTTGTTGGAAAACTTGGAGCATATGCTGCATGCGGTGCGCAAGCTGAATACCATGGTCAGCGGTGGCCAGATGGGATTGTTTGATGTCGCACCAAGCGATGATGCTGCCAGTGCACATAACGGATTTCTCTTTAAGATAGAAATGAAAAAAGCCACCCCTGCCTCGCCTCAAGAAAAGCTTTTTTGGGAAAAAGATCTTTTGGGGTTATATACATCCGGACATCCTATGGCGGATGTCTACGTCTCAAAAGGCACGCGGAAAATAGGGGATTGTTATCAGGCCACGGTCAATCCCGCAAATCCGCCGGTGGTGCAGGTTGCCGGCATTGTCAATAAAATCAAGCGCAATTTAACCAAGAAGGGTGAGTTGATGCTTTTTGTAGAAGTTGAGGATACGACGGGAAAAATAGAGCTGGTGGTGTTTCCGCGCGTACTTGCCCAGTCTATGGATCTTTGGCGCGAACGGAATATCATATCTGTATCGGGCAGGCTTGACAATCGGGGCAATTCGTTAAAAATTGTATGCAATAATGCGCAATTGATAGAAGTGTAATAATACTAACTATGCAAAATAAACATTCTCGCTCGTCAGCAAAGAAGCTATCCAGAGAAAAAAAGCCGGACATTGAGATGATCCGACACTCACTGGCTCACCTTATGGCGGCTGCTATCAGCAAATTGTATAGCGGTGCAAAATTTGGCGTAGGCCCTGCGATAGATAATGGTTTTTATTATGATGTTGAGCTGCCGGATGGCGCGATGCCCGATCTGCATCGTATAGAGCAGGAAATGCGTCGCTTGGCAAAACAAAACCTGTCCTATGTGCGCAAAGAAATGCCGATCAAAGAAGCAGTTGCATTATTTGATAAATTGGATCAGCCATACAAGCTGGATCTTTTGAACGATCTCGCACAGCTTGGCACGACAGATGCGCAAGCGATCAAGGAATTGCGCGAAGTTGCGGATGGTGCAAGGGGTGCAAAATCAGTAAGCGTTTATGAAACGGGAGAGTTTGTTGATCTTTGCCGCGGCCCGCACGTGAAAACGACCGCTCAATTGCCTTTGGAAGGATTAAAGCTCACGAAAATAGCGGGTGCATATTGGCGGGGTAATGCACAGAACACGATGTTGTCGCGCATTTATGGCGTCGCGTTTGCGACGAAGGCGGAGCTGGAAGACTATATAAAACTGCAGGAAGAAATAGAGCGGCGCGATCATCGCACTATTGCGAAGCGCCTCAAGCTCTTTACATTTTCCGAAGATGTCGGGCCAGGCCTGCCGATATGGTTGCCGAATGGCGCACGGCTTTTACAGCTCTTAGAAAATTATGTGCGCGACGAAGAGGAAAAGGCAGGGTATCAGCACGTGCAGATGATGCACATTGCGCGGAAGCGCCTCTATGAGATATCTGGCCACTGGGAGCACTACAAGGAAGATATGTATGCGCCTATTGATGTGGACGGCGATCAATATGTGTTGAAGCCGATGAACTGCCCACATCACATTATGGTCTATAAGAATGATCCACATAGCTATAGGGATCTGCCGCTTCGTATAGCAGAAATGGCAACCGTGTACCGCTATGAAAAATCGGGCGAACTGCTCGGACTTTCTCGCGTACGCGGTTTTACCCAGAACGATGCGCATATTTTCTGCACGCTTGATCAGATTGACCGCGAGTTCACACAGTTTTTTCTGTTAATGAAAAAGATATACAAGCGCGCAGGCATTAAGGATTACTGGGTGCGGTTGTCGCTGCACGACTCTCCTGATCTTGCTAAGTATGTGCATAATGAAAAGATGTGGAAATCAGCCGAAGCCGCATTGGAAAAGGCGCTTATCACGGCAAAAGTTCCGTACAGGAAAGTGAAAGGTGAGGCGGCGTTCTATGGGCCAAAGGCGGATATTATGGCAAAAGATGTTCTGGGTCGCGAGTATGCCATTTCCACCATTCAAATAGATTTTTTCCTGCCGGAGCGGTTTGATCTGGAATATGTCGGCAAGGACGGCGCGAAATATCGCCCGGTAATGATTCATCGCGCTATTCTGGGGTCTGTTGAACGATTCATTGCATTTTTACTTGAGCACACGGGTTGCGATTTGCCGCTTTGGTTGGCGCCGCGGCAGATAGCATTGATCACCGTTGCTGATAAACACACTGCATACGCAAAAACGGCCTCCGCTGAATTGCGCAAAAACGGCTTCCGCGTGTGGGAATTGTTTGATAATGAAAGCGTTGGCAAAAAAACTCGCGAGGCACAACTCCAAAAACTCCC
The DNA here is from genome assembly GCA_021799835.1 of bacterium. Classification (GTDB taxonomy): domain Bacteria; phylum Patescibacteriota; class Minisyncoccia; order JAJYZQ01; family JAJYZQ01; genus JAJYZQ01. The sequence goes on from JAJYZQ010000001.1 coordinate 12,315, forward strand.
GTATATAGCGGTCATCGGTGACCAAGAAAAGAAAAGCAAAACGATAACGGTACGGAAAAGCACCGCAAAGAAACTTACTACGTTTAAGCTATCAGCGCTGGTAGAGAAAATGCAGAAAGAGACCAGGTAATAGTTTGACTGATGAAAAGCAAAAGCGGCCATTCACTCTGAGAGTGTCTGGCCGCTTTGTTATTGGGCAGGTCGTTGGCATTTGCTATGCCGATACCCTGCATTGCCGCCAACGCGGCCCGAAAGGACAATCTTTTTTGAGAATTCTGTGCAGCGGTCACAGCCCTCTTTACCACACACAAGACAACGCTTTCTCTGGTTGGGCTCTTCTCTGCCGTTCTCAGTTTGCCGGGGCTTTTTATGAATCGGCGCTCCGCAATGCTTGCAGCGATGATGGGGGTGATCTTTCCATCCCATACTCATCCCTCCTTTTCTATGATGTGTACAGTACAAAATACTGCACATCCTGTCAATGAAAAAGGGCGCCGCAGCGCCAACGATCAGGAAATGGAATGGCAGGTCTTATGCCGAAATCCTTGGTTGTTTGAGCCGGTGTCTTTAATGCGCGTGCAGCAGGCATCGCAGCCTTCTGTGCCGCATATCTTGCACGTGCGGCGCTTATTCGGCCCGTGCTTGATAGTGCCATACCACGACAATCCCTTATGGACCGGTTCATTGCAGTGTGCGCACCGTTGGTTCGGATGATCATTCCATCCCACAGGAGATCCCTCCCTTATGCAAAGAATGAGTGTATAGTGGAGTAAAACCGCCATATTGTCAATTGCGCAGAGTAAAAAGAGTTACCGAGTTGAATATGATCACAAGAATTTTCCGGCGAGAATGCCTACTCCTATCGCTGCCCCGCCCACAATAAGCATTTCTAGACCATTGCGGAATATGTGCCGCCGAGCAAATTTTCCACTGGTAATGCCGATAAGAAAAAGTGTTATCAAAGAGAGGATGACGGAAATGGCAAGTGCGTGGGTGCGGAAGATAAGATAAGGGAAGAGCGGTATGAATCCTACGGCAATAAATGATATGAACATCACTGCGCTAACCTGTATAGATACGATCAGAGGAGGTTCTTTGCTGTCTGTTAAAAAATCTTCCGCAGCGCGCTCTGAGAGAAACGCTCCAGCGGCCATAGAAAAGCCCTCTACGAGCAAATAAATGATGCCGGTGGCAAGAATGGTGTTTACGGTATGTTGAGACGAGATAGCGATACCAGATAATAATCCTACAGTAGACACGAGACTGTCTTCAACGCCGAATATAAGGCTGCGCACATAAGAAGAAGTTTTGGTATGTGTAAAATGCACCATACGTGCAAAAGTCAGTTATTATTGTTGTTGATGAATGCGCGCAGCGTTGCGTCGCCGTTGGCAACAATGAAGAAATTGTTTACGGATGCGTATGATAGTAACATATTATCTGTGGCAAGAGAGCTCAGTTCGTTGATGTTTGTTTGGCGATAAGGATGGGTAGATAGGAGAAAGTCACTCTTGAGTGCGGTTTGAACGTCAGCGAGGTCATGTTCAAATTCTGCATTATTCTGGGGATTTTGGGTAAAAACAACTGCCCAGGAATGGTCAGGGTATTCAAAGACGTAAAAATTTCCTTGGAAAATGGATGGATATGCTGTGGCTATATCAAATCTCGCGGCTTTGAAAATGTTTTGTATGATGATATAGGTTTGTTCACTGAGGGCGGGGGAGCCGGAAAGAAATTGAGTGATGTGTGGCGTATTTGCAAAGAAGTAACGAGGAGACACGCTAAGTTCCAGAGCGTATCCTGCCGGCGCTATTGCAAGGATGTCTTCAGGAGGAGCACTGAACAATTGATATGCCCATACTGCTGCTCCGCCAATGCTGATACAGAGGAGAGTAAGGAGAACTATCCACCAGCGAGAGGGAGTGAGCGGATGAATATGCAGTTCTTCGGGCGATTTTAGTTTTATGGTGTCGGAAGAATTTTGCAGAGGTTCCTTCCGGACGATCTTTATCTGCTTAAAATAATCCATAGGTAAAGTTTCCGAGAATAGCGGCCGTTAGTGGGTTCGGCCGATGAGATTGAACATAGAGTTCTTTGAGGTGGCAAGCAGGAAGAGATTTTTTGCCGTAGCAAATCCGTAGTCTATGGAAAGCTGTGGCGTAGGGAAGTTCATAAAGCGGATATCAACGCCGTTATAAGCATTGACTTGGAATGTTGTCGTAGCGGGAGAAACATTCTGTGTCTGTAATGTTGGCGCTAAGCTCGTCGGAATGCTTGGCTCCCAAGCAAGCATAAAGTTTTGCAGCGCGGTGAGGTTAGAGTACTGCGCGGCTAATCCTAGGCGATTGTTTGTGCCATCAGCATAAATGAACAGCGTATAGGTATTGGGATTGACCATACCCATTAATGTACTGAGACAGCTGCTGTTTTGCGGTTGGCTGCAAATATTTGCGGGAACTGAAACATCAAGGGCACTGAATAGGTCGCTGAGCGGCATATAGCTCGTGGCGTTTTGGTTTTGCGTCACAATAACAACGCGGGTAAACGTATTCGGAGTGTACTGTTCTTTCAATAAGCCGAGCAGATTTATCGCAAGCAAGCTCAAGTTATTCGGATCAGCAGTGATAGTTTTTGTTGCATCAACCGAGAAAAGGGTCTGAGGAATAGGAAGGGTTTGCGCGGCAGTTGCGGGTGCGGTGGATGGCGACGTTGCTGGCGTAGTAACCGAGGCGGTTGATGGTGTGGTTGCGGGGTTGGTCGCTGAAGTGGATGGTATAGTGACCGGAGCGGTAGAGGGCTGTGTCACCGTAAGCTGCTTGCCGGTCTGATGGTGTGGCAAGTAGATGAAATCATAGTAATAAAGTCCCCCGCCGCCGAGTATGATAACGAGAAGCAAGATAATCACTGCTGCCAAGGGAAATGTTTTGTGCGGCTGGGGGGTGCGGGGAGGAGGGGGAGTGTGCGGAGTAGGAATAGGTGGTTTTTTTGCGCCGAGTATTGGTGGAATTGGCGGCTTGGACAAGATAGGCGGTTGTTCTGCACGGGAAGCGTGAGGAATAGGAGGTTTTGTTGTATTAGGGATTGGGGGGACGTTTGCGCCAATAGGTCCTTTGCCAAAAAGCGCAGCAGGAGGAGTAAGTGAAGGCTCACCATTGCTGGGATGAGACTCTTGGGCAATGAAATGGGGAACAGGCGCTGCTGCAGAGAGTTTCGGTTTTGCGGCCTCTTCACGCATAATAGGTGGCTTGATAGGTGCAGGAGGAACTTGATTGGGAAAAGGAGAAAGCGGCGGCATCTTTGGCGCTGCGGGAAACGGCGGTTGCCCCATATCAGAAGTGGGCTTATTCAAGGGCTCCGGAGCGATAGTTGCCGGAATAGGTGCCGGTGTGCTCAATGGTTTCACCGGTTCTGTAGGTTTTGCAAATATTCCCGCAGGGGGCTGCACTGCGTTAATGCCAGGAGCAGAAGGAATTTTTTCCGGTGCGGGTGGCGCAAGAGGAGAGCGTTGAGCTGAAGGATTTTGCATATCGCCCTGCATAGTGCGAATGTCATATTCCTTCCCGCCGATATTCATAGTCTGATTTTGCTGGAGCGTGTTGAGATTTTGCGTGTTTGCTTTTTCGTTTGCCATAGCACAAAATCGCCGTAAAAAATGCACTGTTCAGCAGAGCTATTTATTTACTGCAATACAATAAATGAGTGGTCTCACACAATCGCGTATATGCCCAATAAACGAGAGAGCAGAAGAGATTGGAGAGATTATTGGTATTGTACACTTATTTTTGCGACAAGGCAATTTTACCTCCCGCTTCAACGCGGATAACCGTGACATTCATAGTATCGCCAACGTTGAAATGTGCGCCGCGGCGTATCTCTGACTTATGCAGCAGGCCATCTTTGCCGGGTGCAAGCTCTATGAATGCGCCGAAATCGGTGATCTTCACTACCTTACCGGAAAAAGTATCACCAACCGCGACTTCTCGCGTCATATTTTCTATGATTGTTCGCGCTTCGTGCACGGCAGTAATATCGCGGCTTGCGATGTAGACGCTGCCGTCTTGTTCAATGTTAATAGTAGCGCCGGTGCGATCAGATATTTCATTGATGGTTTTTCCGCCGCTGCCGATCACGAGGCCGATCTGGTCGGGATTAATCTTTACGATGGCAATCTTTGGTGCCCACGGCGAGATAGTATCGCGTGGTGCGCTCAAGGTCTGCTCTATCTTATCTAATATTTCCATTCGTGCTTTGCGCGCTTGAGTCATTGCGTCACGCAGCATTTGCGGCGTGATGCCGTCTATTTTAACGTCCATCTGCATTGCGGTAACGCCACTGCGCGTTCCCGCAACTTTCAGATCCATATCGCCATGATGATCTTCGGGGCCTTGAATGTCGGTGAGTACTTTATAGTTCCCCTGTTCTCCCGTCATTAAGCCCATAGCAATGCCTGCTGCCGGGCTCACGATCGGTACGCCCGCATCCATCAGTGCCAACGTTGAGCCACATACCGATGCCATAGAAGTGGAACCGTTTGAAGATAATATTTCAGTGACGATCCGTATTGCGTAAGGGAACTGTTCTTTGGTTGGCAGAATTGCTTCTATGGCGCGCTCTGCAAGTGCACCGTGGCCAATCTCTCTCCGTCCCGGGCCGCGCAGCGGTCCGGTCTCGCCGCTGCAGAATGGCGGGAAGTTATAGTGATGGATAAAGCGTTTCGTGCCGACGAATTCCATACTTTCCATACTTTGTTCCAGTGCGGGCTCACCCAGCGTGAGTACGCTCAATGCCTGAGTTTCACCGCGGTTAAAAAGGCCGGAACCATGCGTGCGCGGCAGGATCCCCGCATCTGTCCAAATGGGGCGTAATTCATCCAGCTTTCTCCCGTCAATGCGGCGATTATGTGCCAAAACGTTCTGGTGAACGATATCATTGATCTCTTCTTCAATGAAGCGGGATGCTTGATGCACGGCAGCGTCAGGATATTTTTCTGCGATCATTTTTCCCACCTCTTTGGCAAATTTGTTCACTTCATCCATTTTTTCTAAACGCTGGAGATCGCTCAGGAGGATGGCAGAAATTTTTTCGTGCGCAAGTTCATGAACCGCTTGCTTAACCACCTGGTCATCTTCTTGCAAAGAGAGTGCCAGTTTTTCTTTGCCGATTTCTTTGCGGATATCATTGATGAACGCGGTGAGCTTGCTGATCTCTTGGTGCGCTGCTTCTGCTGCCCGCACAATGTCTTCTTCAGATACTTGTTGTGCGCCGCTCTCCAACATATTGATGCGGTCCGCTGTTCCGGAAACTACCATATCTAACGCTGCAGTGTCGCGTTCCGCGTACGTGGGGTTAATGATGAACTGTTCGCCAACTTTACCCACGCGCACACCGGCTATCGGGCCATTCCAAGGGATGTCGGAAATGCTCAGTGCTGTTGATGCGCCGATTAATGCCAGCACATCCGCATCATTTTCTGTGTCAAAAGAAAGCACGGTGATGATCACTTGCACTTCATTGCGCAAGCGATGGTCAAAGAGCGGGCGGATGGTGCGGTCTACTAACCGCCCGGTGAGAATAGCGTCGTCCGTCGGCCGCCCTTCACGCTTGATAAAGCGGCTGCCCTTGATCATGCCAGCGGCATAGAGGCGCTCTTCGTAATCCACGCTGAGCGGAAAATAATCAATATTTTCACGGAGCGAACCCATTACTGCAGTGACCAGAACTATCGTCTCGCCATATTGCACAAGAGCAGAGCCATTTGCCTGCTGTGCGAGAACGCCAACAGAGACGGTCAATTCCTTGCCGCCTAACTCCATGCGAAAAGTGCGTGACTTTTCCGCCAACGCAGATGTTGATGTATTCATATACGATCTGAAGGGACAAAAATCTATAGGGATGAAATTTTGATAGGCCGCCGACATTGCGGCGTGATCAAATGCTCACCGTTACAGATTTCAGCCCCTGTAATAATTATACGATCTTCCGAAAAACGCAGAACTTCACGGCATACTGTTCTTCTGCGCTTTCTGCAGGGCCGTATAGGGATTGCAAAAATTACAGCCGCGACTTCATCAGATATTTATCCGGCTCCTGGTCTAGGTCAAAATAATCATCAGCAGATTCTTTGATCTTTCGTGAAGTGCTTTTGCCAAACGACATTACTTCCACCTGCTTGCCATGATATTTCAGGTACTCAATGACGTCGGTAAAGTCGCCGTCACCGCTCACCAGCACGATAACATCCAACGCTTCTTTAAGTCGTATCATATCAACCACAATGCCAACATCCCAGTCGGCTTTTTTAGCGCCACCGTAGAACTCCTGCAGCTCGCGCTCTTTGGTCTCAATGCCACTCGCAACGAGCGCATCAAAGAACGGCTTTTCTTCGCCGGTCTTGGTGCGTACCACATAGGCAATGGAGCGAATAAGCTTCCGTCCCGATACGGCAGTACGCAAGATCTCCCGAAAATTCACCTTATGATTATAGAGATGTTTTGCGGAATAGTAGAGGTTTTGCACGTCTATGAATACGCCGACGCGCTGTTCTTTGTGTCTGATGATTGCCACAGCAAAAAAATGAAATTATTGAGCGCTTATTTTCTCAATCCGAGTTTCTTAATGAGTGCGGCATACCGCTCCTCATCTTCCCGCGAAAGATAATCCAGCAAGCGCTTCCGCTTGGATACCATCTTTAAGAGTCCGCGGCGAGAATGATTATCTTTAGGATTTTCTTTGAGGTGGTCGGTCAGTTCTTTGATCTGTTCGGTCAATAATGCGACTTGAACCTCTGAAGATCCGGTATCACCTTCGTGCGCTTTGTATTTTTGAATTATTTTCTGTTTTTTTTCTACCGTCAGCATATGCAATAGGGTATTAATTATTCTGTAGTACTACTCTTCTGCTTCGGTATTCGGCGCGCCGATGGCCTGAGCGTGTGCTTTGGCTATCGTGGCGAAGGTTTGTGCGCTGATCCCGTTGCATTTGATTTTTATTATAGTATCATTTATTGAAGAAAAAATCAAGTATGCCCACAGAGCGCGATGCCGCCCTTGCGCGGTACATAAATGAATATTTGGAGTATCTGGAAGTGGAGAAGAACCGCTCGCGACACACGGTTACCAATTATCGCCGGTATCTGCGCGAGTTTTTGGCGTGGTCGCAGGCATCGGAACCAACTGAAATAACCAAGGAGCTGGTGCGGCAATTTCGTTTATATTTGAATCGCAAAACGACGCGCCAATCTCCTGGACAAGATAGCCGAAATATCAAAAAGATCACACAAGGATATTATTTGATCGCTTTGCGCAACTTTTTGAAGTATCTTGCACGTCGGGATATTCCCGCACTCTCGCCCGAACACATAGAACTGCCCAGGCCTGAAGCGCACAGCGCGCAATTTTTAGAAGGCGAAGAGCTGGCGCGCTTACTGGAAGCACCGCAAGGCGAGAGCTTGCGAGCCGTGCGTGACCGAGCGCTCCTTTCGCTTCTTTTTAGTACGGGATTGCGCGTATCAGAATTGGTATCACTGCGGCGGGATGACCTCAATATGAAGACCGGAGAATTTTCCGTGCGTGGAAAAGGCGACAAGATCCGTGTGGTATTCATTTCTGTGGATTCTGCGGAAAAGATCACCCGGTATTTAGCGCGGCGCACCGACATTGATCCGCATCTTTTTTCGCGGATATATAAAAAAGAAAGCATGGCACAACAGAAAGATGATCTGGCAATGAGCGTGCGCTCCGTGCAGCGGCTCATCAAGCACTATTCAGCATTGGCGGGATTGCCTAAAAAAATTACACCCCACACGATGCGCCATTCATTTGCGACGGACTTATTGCGCAATGGCGCCGATCTTCGCGCGGTACAGATATTGCTGGGGCATAGCAATATTTCTACGACTCAGATCTATACGCATTTCACCAATAAGACATTGAAAGAAGCGCATCAGAAGTATCACAGCCCCGAAAATAACCTGTAGCGGTACTGTGGGTATTGCATAGTATTTTAGGTGTAGTATACTATACATTACGATACGTTAAAAATTATATATTATTGAAGTATATTACCGGAGTAATTGCTCTACGGTAATATATTTTCTGCATCCTTATGCCGACTCGTTTCACGCGCCGAGGAGGTATGTATACGGCGGTGCTTGTTCTCTCACTCATACTCATTATGGGTGCGGTATTTTTCCGCGTTGCTTACGCCCAATGGTCTGAGCCAACCGCTCCACCCACCGGCAACAATACCAATCCTCCCCTAGACACGTCATCCACCAGTCAAAACAAGACCGGTGCATTAACCGTTGGCTCTACAACCAACTATACTGCTGTCGGTATGTACGCCCCCATCTACTATGATGCAAACAATACCAGCTACTATCTCCAGCCTTCCAATACGGGTACCTCTGCCGTGTTTGCCGGAAGTGTAGGAATAGGTACCACCTCTCCTGCTGCACAGCTTGATGTAAATGGCAATATTGCCGTAGACACCAACTTTAGTTGGGGAAAGCAAGCAACAGCAAACGGTAATCCTGAAGATAGTTTGTATTTCACTACTACTTTTAATGGTGGATCAAGTGTAAACGACTACACCTATTACAAAATTGATGCACCTTCATATGTTATACAAAGCGGTGATTACTTGGAATATGATATTTATTGCAGCCCAAACAATGTAAATGGTATTTGTGATGGCGGCGTAGAACTTGGTTTTACTAATGGTGCAGTGGGGAGAAATTATAGTCCGTCCGACCAAAATGGTATTGGGTGGTTTGGCGATCACGGTGCATATTCAAAGGGGCGGTGGTATCACCGTAAGTTTAATTTAGCAAGTATGGTGGGCCTCACCCTCAATGATGTAGATGTGGTAGAAGAAGCGAATGTAACTGGTACACTCTCCTATTATTATCGGAACATAGAGATAACTAATAATAACATACAGCAATTAGTGATCTGGAATGGAGGAAATCCGTCGGTTAATGCGCCAGATTATACAAATTATGCTACTGCCTATTCAGTGGGTGGCTCATATTTTGCTGGAGGGTATTTTGCGGGTAATGTTGGCATTGGTACCACTGCTCCCCTCATCCAACTTCAAGTGGGCAGCAATGGCGGCATCTATAATGATGGCAGTACGGAAATGTTCAGTAAGAATTTATATTACAACAATGCGTGGGACTATATAGCTAACGGTTTTGCGAGTGGCATCCTTGCAGATTCTAGTGGCAATGTACATTTCTACACCGCACCCTCTGGTACGGCGAACACTACGGCAGCACTTACTGATGATATGACCATATTGAATAATGGTAATGTTGGTATCGGCGTCGGCAATCCTGCAGACAAACTCACCATAGCAGGTACCTCATATCCCACCTCATTCACAGGTATTGGCTCCACAGTCGGTATTACTGGGGGCATCCCTACTAATGGGTTTGCCAAACTTACCTTTGGCAATGGCGCGGGAGGTGATTACGGTGGTATCGGCCTTTTGGTGACTAATAGCGGCAGCTATCTCTATTTCGGCACGTCAAACAACTATGCCAGTGGTATCACCAACAATGCCATGGTTATTGACTATAACGGCAATGTGGGCATTGGGACAACAAGCCCAGGATATAAACTAGAAGTAAATGGCGACATACTTGCTGATGGATGGCTGCGCACCTCGGGTAATACGGGTTGGTATAGCCAAACCTATGGTAGCGGCTTTTATATGACTGATAGCAGTTGGATCCGCAGTTATGGAGCAGCAGGCCTCTGGTTTAATAGTGGCCTTATTGGCACCAATGGCGGTTTAACAATTGGCTACGGAGGATCTTCTAGTCCCAGCGGAGGAGCAATCATTGCGGGCAACGTCGGTATTGGAACGGCCTCTCCCGACCAGCTACTTACTGTTTCCGGTATTATTCATTCCACTTCCGGTGGATTTGAATTTCCTGATGGTACAGTGCTTACTTCTGCATTGCCAACAGCAAGCTGTACCAATATATCCGGAGGAAACAGCGGCGCGTTAGCTTCGGGTGGCAGTTATTCGGTGACCTCGGTAAGCGTCGCAACGAGCTCAACAAAAACACTCATTTCAACATTCTCTGACGCGGATTGGTATTACAACGGCTCAAGCTTTGCGTACTACATCACTTATCTATGTGGAGCAAGTGGCGGATGCGTTGTGAATAACTATAACTATGCTAACATTGGATATAGCACCGGCTCTAATAATGGGGGTGTGCATATGTCACGGATTTATCCCAATATGCCGGCTGATACCTATACAATGTATTTTGAAGTGGGCGCACCATACGGGGGCACGATTGGTTGGGACATCGGGTCGTTGTGTTTGAGCACGATGGATTAAAACCTTACCACTGAGGGCAAGGTTCGGTCTCAATTAAGAGTAGCTCCGGAATCTTTTACACCTTATGCTAAATCAAGTCCGCCATCCGCGCGGAGCGTATTAGGACGGGAAAATTTTCCTTTTTGTGCGGAGAAATAACCGGCTACGGCAATCATTGCGGCGTTATCTCCGGTAAATGAAAGAGGAGCGAGAAGAAGAAGGGTGTGTGGGAAATCTTTAGTAATCATTGCGGAAAATTGTTTGCGCAATTCGGTATTTGCTGACACGCCGCCGCCGATGATCAAGGTTTGAGGCCGGTATTTTTTGAGTGCCTTGGCGGTTTTTGCAATCAGCACATCAAGCACCGCTTGTTCAAATGAAGCGCACAGGTCATTAAGATGATCAGGAGAATACGGCGGCATGCCGGCAGTAGGTGTTTTCTTGCTGATAGGGCGCACCAGATAGAGTAATGCGGTTTTTAATCCGGAGAAACTAAAATCAAGATCGGCAGAGTGAAGCATTGGCCGCGGGAGATCAAAAAAAGTGCGATCGCCATTCTGGGCGTGTTGAGAGATCTGCGGTCCGCCCGGATAGGGTAAGCCGAGAATTTTTGCCGCTTTATCAAACGCTTCGCCTGCCGCATCATCGCGGGTCTCGCCGATTATTTTATATTTTCCCGGCTCAGTAATGAGCACCAGTTCCGTATGTCCGCCACTCACGATGAGCGCTAGCGCGGGAAAAATAATCTGTTTATTTTCTAAGTAGTTGGCAAAAATATGCCCCTCCAGATGGTTCACGCCTACTAGTGGCTTATGCCAAAGCGTCGCTAATGCGCGCGCTGCATTTACCCCAACCCAAAGTGCCGGCTCCAATCCCGGCCCCTTGGTTACCGCGATCGCATCAATGGTTGCAATGAGGGAAGAAAATTTTTCGGTGAGTACGGTGAATTCTTCTAATAGTTCCGGCTCATAGGTAAGATAGCGCGCAGCAGGAGCAGTGCGCTGTTTTTTCGTTGGTGTACTGTTATATTTTTTCAACCTTTTAGCAGGTTCTGCAAGCGCTTGTGCGAGTACTGCACTAATATTTTTGCGATGCTCGCGCTGCGCTAAAAACGGCACCACACCGCCATACGGTGCGTGGAGAGCGATCTGTGATGATACAACGCTGGAAAGCAAGCGTACGTGAATGCGTCGCGTGCCGGAAATGTCCGCAAGTGCTGCGGCTGTTTCATCGCATGATGTTTCTAGAGCAAGGATTCGCATAATTCGTATTTTTACTATTTTAAAATTTGTAAAACAAAATATTTACTACCGCTCAAACGTCCAGCGCGCGTTCTCGCTCTGTGACTTGCCCGCTCTTCACTGTAGTGGAACCATGCCCGCTCGCTTCGTCAATGTAGTAAATATTTTGCTTTACAAAGTAAACATCTTGACATTTATCTTTTCCGGGAGAATACTCCAATTTGTTAGTTCGGAGTATTGGTATAAGGGGGATGCTATGGTTACCCATAAGACGCAAGCGGTCGTACTCACGTGCATAGATTTTCGCACGTACGACCATGCTGAACGAGTATTAGAACAAGCGATTGCCGAGCGGTTTGGTGTTGAATCATTTGACATCATCAGCTTGGCTGGAGGGGCGCGCAATCTTTTGCAGGACAAGCGGCGCGATGTGGTGCTGGAAGACCTGGCTACATCAGTTCGCTTGCACGACCCCGATCTAATAATCCTCGTAAATCATGAGGATTGCGGAGCATACGGTGGATCGGCTCAGTTTTCTGATGCTGATGAGGAAGAGCAGTTCCATCAAGAGCAGCTGGAGCAAGCCGCAGCAATAGCGCGGCAGTATGTCCCGGCTGAAAAGGTAAAAACCTTCTATTTGACCTTGAGCAAATCTCTTGAGCATCAGCTTGCTTGAGTGATTCAGTCAAGCTCAAAGCAGAATCAAGGGAGCCAACTGGCTCCCTTCTTGCCCTTCTGGCTGTTCGTATGCTACTATAGAGCATCCCTTAACGCAACTATATGGTACGTTTCCTTCTGCAGATCATTGCAAATGCCATTGGTATATGGCTGGCGACCTTGATCATTCCTGCTATCCAGTTTTCGGGAAATATTCTCCAATTATTGGTCGCTGGTTTGGTGCTCGGCATTATCAATGTGCTGCTCAAGCCTATTCTTAAAATCATCTCTTCACCCCTGATCATCTTGACATTAGGGCTATTTACCATTATTATCAATATGTTCTTACTCTGGCTCACCGTGAAGCTGGTGCCGGATCTTTTCATTGCTAATCTTGCCGGCTACTTCTGGGGGAGCATTGTAATCAGCTTAGTGAACTTCGTATTTCATCTCTATAGAAAGCGAGAATAATTTCCACGTTCCACAATTCCTATATGCCTACTATCATTGATATTGTACAAATCGTCATAGCGATCCTTATGGTCGTGGTCATCTTGCTCCAGCAGCAGGGCAGCGGCTTGTCTGACGTGTTCGGCGGCGGAGGAAGCACC
>JAJYZQ010000031.1 GCA_021799835.1 bacterium
TTTATGGGGCCGTTGGAAGATGCAAAGCCGTGGTCTACCAATGGGCTGCGCGGCGTGTATAGGTTTTTGCATAAAGTGTGGGTAGCTGCGGCGGATCTTGATGCTGTCCGGCAAAAGAAACAGAAGCACACGCAAAGAGCAGAAGATGCTGATCAGCTTCTGGCGCTTTATGAGTGGGAACAGCGCACCATTGCGAAAGTAACTCATGATATTGAAACATTGAATTTTAACACCGCCATCAGCCAAATGATGGAATACTTTAATTTTCTGAAAGCGTTTCCCTATCAAAATTCTTCTGCGTATGTGCATGGATTTCAGCAACTTATCTCATTGCTGAATCCTTTTGCACCTCATATCACCGCGGAGATTGGAGAACTGCTTGGATTTAGCAAAAACATTGAAAAAACTTCTTGGCCGCTGGAGACGGATGCTGATGCGGTATTCCGCGGGAATGCTCATCTGATTGCTCGGTCTCGCGCCGCTCGCGCCGCGGAGGTTGTTATTCAAATAAACGGCAAGGTACGCGGTAAGGTATCCTTTGCTGCGGGACTTTCCGCTGATGATGCATTTGCCGCAGCATTACAAGACGAAAAAGTGCGATTATACGTTGCGGATCCCGCACGCGCAAAATATTTTTGGGTACAGGATAAGCTTTTGAATATTGTTGTGCTGCGCTAACTAAAACGTTCTCTCGTCTGTATCATAACGGTATCGTTATGGAAATTATTACCCTATCAGATCAGACGCTATCGCCTGCAGCACTTTTTGCAGTAGCTGCAGCAATAGGGAAAAATAAGGTAGTTGCTCTGCCGACCGATACGGTATATGGATTGGCCGCAGCAGCGGATTCGCCGCGCGCGATCAAAAGAATATTTGCACTTAAAAAACGGCCGGAACATAAGCCCTTGCCGGTACTGGTGAATTCGCTCGCTATGGCAAAGACCGTCGGGCACATCAATGCGGCAAACGAGCGGCTCTTGCAATCGTTTTGGCCGGCGCCCATCAGTGTGATCCTTTTTAAGCGTGATGCAACCCTTTCTGAACTTACTGCAGGCGGTAGTACGGTTATGGTGCGTTGGCCAAACGATCCACTGCTCCATAAGGTCATTACTGCAGTGGGAAAGCCTATTACCGGAACATCGGCAAATATATCCGGTGAGGATTCATTCGTTGATGGTGCATTATTGATCGAGCGTTTCGCGCGAGAAAAATTACAGCCCGATATTGTGGTGTGCGCTACAACAGAGCAACGGCAGAATACTCCCTCTACGATCATTGACTTAACCGGTGCGCGGCCTAAAATATTGAGAGTCGGCATGACTGATCGGGAAACGCTTAGCACGCTTTTGTCATTGGCGGGTCAGTAATTCTTTCTCCTATGATCTAACAAATAGCTATTTTGTGCGTAATAACAAAGGGATCATTATCTTACGTATATTATTACTATGCTTAAAAAATCATTTCCTCAAATGTACCGGTTGCTCCAGGAAGAGGAGCGCCGACAGAATCTCACCTTGGATCTCATTCCTTCGGAAAACATTGTATCGGCGGACGTGCGGGAAGCGCTGGGGAGTGTCTTTACCAATAAATATTCCGAGGGATATCCGCATAAGCGCTATTATCCGGGCAATGCAATATGCGATGAAGTGGAGATTCTTGGGCAAGCGCTTGCGCGAAAAGTGTTCGGGTTGGATGAATCGTGGCACATCAATATGCAGCCGTATTCCGGCTCACCAGCAAATATTGCAGCGCTTATGGCGCTGGCAGAGTTCGGCGATACCATTATGGGTATGCGGCTGGATCAGGGTGGACATCTTACTCATGGGCATGCAGTGAATTTTTCCGGCCGTGCATTCAACGTTGTTTCGTATGGCGTTAATGGCCGTGGATTTATTGACTATGGCGAAGTGGAGCGTCTCGCGCGTGAGCATCAGCCGAAAGTCATTATTTGCGGTGCGACGGCGTATTCGCGAACAATTGACTTTAAAAGATTCGGCGCGATCGCAAAAAGCGTCCATGCCTATCTGCTCGCGGATGTTTCCCATATCGCAGGGCTTGTTGCGAGCGGTGATCATCCCAGCCCGTTTCCGTATGCGGATGTGGTAATGACTACTACGCATAAGACATTGCGCGGTCCGCGCGGAGGGCTGCTGCTGTGCCGCGACGCACTGAAGGCGCAGATTGACAAAGCGGTTTTTCCGGGCGTGCAAGGCGGGCCGCATAACAATGAAACGTTTGCAAAAGCAGTTGCCTTGAAAGAGGCGACCACTGCGCGCTTTAAAACGTATCAACATCACGTTGTCCGCAATGCTGCAGCGCTTGCCCAAGCATTGATGCAGAATAATTTTGCGATTGTCTCTGGCGGAACGGACACGCATTTGTTTTTGTTAGACCTGCGTGGAACCGGGATTACCGGCACACAAGCCGAGCAGCGCCTGGAACGGGCAGGCATCATTGCGAATCGCAATACAGTGCCGGGAGATACGTCGCCGTTCTATCCGTCCGGCGTGCGCATGGGAACGCCCGCACTCACGACGCGCGGTATGAAAGAGCGCGCGATGAAGCAGGTAGCGGAATTGATCACTGACGCAATCCGTGAGCGCCGACCGGTGGCAGCGATTCGCAATGATGTTGAAGCGCTCTGCCGCAAGTTTTCGCTATAATGCAGCGCCATCAGGCTTAACGCCTCGGGTATTTACCCCCGATATATAACCAGTAATTCACCTATCATATGCACCAACTCAATGTCGCGGTGTTCTATTTCTTCCATAATTTTGCCGGGAAAAATATCTGGCTTGATTTTGCCGGCATATTCTTGGCGAATTATATGATCTTTCTCGTCATTGCGCTTATTGCGTGGTACTATGTTTGGGGAAAAACGCCGGAAGAAAAGACGCGGAACAAAATGTTGGCGATTATGGCGGGTATCAGCGGCATTATTAGCCGGCTTGTCGTTGGCGAAGCATTTAAGGCCTGGTATTTTCATCCGCGGCCGTTTATAGTGCTGGGTACGAGCCATCTTATTCCCGAGAGCGGCAATTCATTTCCGTCTGGCCATACTATTTTTCTCTTTGGTGTGAGCACTACTGTATATATGTATAATAAGCCTCTCGGCATTGCACTGCTGATCATCAGTGCTTTGGTGGGCATTGCGCGGATCTATACAGGCGTGCATTGGCCGGGAGATATTTTAGGCGGAGCAGTGATGGGTGTCATTATTGGGTGGGCGACCTATGCCTATTTGCGCAAACTCGTATATCGGTATCTCTATCAGCCATTGTCGCGATGGCTTTAATCTATGATCGCATTATTTGGCCTCGGCAATCCGGGAGAGCGTTATCAACACACACCGCATAATGCCGGATTTCTTTTTGCCGATGCTTTGGCGGAACAATGGTCCGGAGAACACTCATGGACATTTGCTCGGCGCTACACGGCAGACATCATTAAAACAACACTCCATAATATGGACGTTCTTTTGGCGAAACCCCAAACCTTTATGAATGAATCCGGAAAATCCGTTGCTGCAGCGCTAAACTTTTTTCACCTTCAGCCGAACGATATTGTTGTTATTCATGATGATGTAGATCTGCCGCTCGGCGAGGTGAGAATGCAGTTTGATCGCGGATCTGCTGGGCATAAGGGTGTGGAATCCATCTTCACCGCACTTGGCACGCGAGAATTTTATCGGCTGCGCATCGGTGTTGTGCCGGCATCATCAACCATTCTTGATACACAAACATTCGTAACGCATCCGCTGAATGCAGAGGATCTCGCTTTGTTGTCTGTATCAGTGCAATCGGCTGCACAGAGTTTTGCAGATCTTTTGGGTGTGCAGAGCTTGGCAGAGATACAGAATGTCGTACATACTCAAAAAAGCTCCCTTTAATCTATCTATAAGCTGGGAAATTTCGGCAAAAGCAGAAATTCCCCGTTTAAGGCCGCTCAACTCAGGAGGGGTTAGTCGGGCAGGCCACTTATAGATAGGTTAAAAGAAGCTTTTATGCACTCATTGAGTGTAGCTATATTATACCATATACATTTAATTTGTCAATATCTTGACAAAGTTATGATTTCGGCAAAAATAGTAAGCAATTGTGTACCATTAATCAAAGCTTATGCAAAAAAAAGCTTTTGATTTTGAAGAAGAGGAGGACTACGAAGAACCTGATCCTGAAGAGGAAGAAAAAACTAAATGGGATGAAGAGAGTAGTGATGATTTTTAGGAAGCTATGACATCCACAAAACATCCCACCGTCATCATTTTGCAAAACAACCCCGATTTTATAGAGCGGGGTGTTTTGTGGTATCAAGAAAATGAAGCAAAGATCCTGCAGAATATCAAAACGAAACTGTGGTGGAGCGATCACTCGCTTTTCTTAGAGGAGGGCGCTTTGTGGCCGCTCCACGCTGCTATTCAACGACTTTCTGATCTTGGATATCAGCGCGTTCATACGCTTCAATATAAGGGGGAATATAGCGTGCAGGGAAATGTGCTTATGGTAGCGCCGGTAAATGCAGGCGGCATATACACCGTAAATTTTTGGGGCAATGAAGTGGAGCAGATCACCTTTGCCGCGGAAAAGCTTCCTGTAGCGCCTCACGCGGATAAAAAAGGTTTAGAGAGTTTGCTCAAAACCCTCCATACGGGAGCGTATGTGGTGCATATTAATCACGGCATCGGCATTTATAAAGGCATTCAAAAGGATCCTGATGGCACGGAATATTTCATCATAGAATATGCGCAAGGGGACCGGCTTATCGTGCCGATGGATCTCTATCAAAAACTCTCACTTTATTTATCGTGGAATAAGCCGACTATTCATCGCCTCGGCAGTTCTTCCTGGAGCGTTACCAAGAAAAAAGTAAAAGAAGATACCGTGAAGCTCGCACGCGACCTCTTAGAGCTCTATAAGCAGCGGGAAGTTTCCACACGTACGGCATATCAAGCGGATGACGGGGCAGAAAAAGAATTTGTGGGCAGTTTTGAGCATCTGGAAACGAGCGGCCAACAAAAAGCCATCAACGAAACGCTTGCCGATCTTGAGCGCGCCGAACCGATGGACCGCCTGGTATGCGGCGATGTAGGGTTTGGAAAAACAGAAGTGGCGTTGCGTGCAGCATTCCGTGTAGCTCTGAACGGCAAACAAGTTGCCTTTATGGCGCCAACCACTATTCTTGCCGTGCAGCACTACCAAAATATTTCCGCGCGGTTTCAAAATTTTCCTTACACGGTAAAATTGTTGAATCGGTTTACGCCAGCTGAAGAAGCACAACAGATCACTGCAGGCCTGGCAAGTGGCGCGGTTGATATTGTAGTGGGCACGCATCGGCTGCTCTCGCGCGATGTGCAGTTCAAGGATCTGGGCTTGGTTATTGTTGATGAAGAGCAGCGCTTTGGCGTGAAGCAAAAAGATGCGTTCAAAGCTATGCGCCATAGCGTGGATATGCTGAGCTTAAGTGCTACTCCTATTCCGCGCACCCTCTATTTTTCTCTGACCGGGCTTCGTGATATTTCAAATATTGAAACGCCTCCTCCTGAGCGCATTCCCATTAAGACCCACGTGCAGCCGTTTTCTCCGGACGCGGTGAAACGCGCAATTCTGTTTGAGCTGGAACGCGGCGGACATATTTTTTATTTGCACAACCGCATAGAGACCATTGGCAGTACCGCGCATATGCTTGCTGACCTGGTGCCGTCACTGCGGATGCGCGCGGTGCACAGCAAATTGCCCGAGCATGAATTGCTTTCGGTGACGGAAGATTTTCTTGCCGGAAAATTTGACCTTCTGATCACAACGACTATTATTGAAAATGGCCTGGATATGCCGAATGTGAATACGCTTATCGTGGAGGACGCGACGAAACTCGGCTTATCGCAAGCGCATCAACTGCGCGGGCGGATCGGCCGGCGGAATGAACAAGCGTATGCATATTTCTTTTATCCGTCACGC
>JAJYZQ010000032.1 GCA_021799835.1 bacterium
GGTATTGGTACAGGCAAATATTTCACACGACCAAGCACTCTTGCTGAACGCTCAAAAAGCAGAATTACCGGGAGTAACCGTAAAAGAAACCGCATTGCGCCAGTATGTCGGCAGCCCGGCAATGTCGCCGGTCCTGGGTTATGTGGGCAGTGTGTCGCCCAGTGATCTCGCCGCACACTCTGACTATTTGCCGACGGATGTTATCGGCAAAGAAGGACTGGAAGAGTATTACGAATCGTATTTGCGCGGGAAATATGGCTATACGCTGGTGAGAAAAAATGCTCTCGGCACTACTATGGGCACGATCGCGCAGCAACCAAGCGTGCCCGGGGATAATCTCAACCTCAATATTAATAATGACTTGCAGCAAACAGCATATAACAGCTTAGAAAAATGGATTGCAACCAACAAGGTTCATTCGGGCGCTGCGGTAGCGCTGGATCCGCATACCGGCCAGGTTCTTGCGCTGGTGACGTATCCTTCTTATGACGATAATTTATTTTCCGGCGGGATAAGCCAGCAAAACTTTAATGCGATCGTCAGCAATCCGTATAATCCAATGCTTAATCGCGCAACGGCCGGGCTTTATCCGTCCGCATCCACTATTAAGCCGCTCTATGCGCTCTCTGCTCTTGCCCAAAATATCATTGACCCCAATTATGTGATGGACACGAACGGCTCACTTACCGTCCACAGCGCATATAATCCGCAGGTATCCTATATATTCCACGACTGGCGCAATAACGGTCCGGTGGATATGCAGAAGGCGATCGCAGTATCTGATGATATCTATTTTTATACGATTGGCGGCGGATTTGGGAACCAAAAGGGATTGGGCATAGGCAATCTGGACAAATACCTTGGAATGGCGTATTTTGGAAAGAAGTCAGGAATAGATCTGCCTCAAGATCAAGCGGGCTTTATTCCTACGCCGGCGTGGAAGCAGCAACAGCTGAATGCGCCGTGGTACATTGGTGATACATACAATTTATCCATTGGGCAGGGATACTTGCAGGTTACGCCGTTACAAATAGCGGATTACATTGCTGCACTGGTAAATGGCGGTAATGTTATGCAACCCCAGATCGTCCATTCTATTACTGATCAGAACGGCAAAGTCGTGCGCGCATTTTCTCCTCACGTGCTCGCCACCTTGCCGTTTTCTGCAAGCCAATATGCGATCGTGCAAGGTGGTATGCGGGATTCAGTCACTGAAGGGACGGCAAGCATTTTGCAATCTCTGCCGGTGCAGGCAGCAGGAAAGACCGGTACGGCGCAGATGCCGAATAATAAGGTGGAGTCGTGGTTCGTCGGTTATGCGCCCGCAAATAACCCGCAGATCGTTATGGCAGTGGTGATGGGCGAGGGCTCTAATGGCATTGGATCAGCAGTTACAGTGTTTCGAGATACGATGCAGTGGTATTTCACGCAAGGTCCGGGAAAAACAGCAACACCGGCTACCCTAAATGCTACCAGTAAGCCGTGAGAAACTGTGTTGTCATCCTGATAATGAAGATTCCTCTCATCTGTTCGGAATGACTTAATCAATTACTATGCGACTGATAGACGGCACCACACTGGCACAACAGATAAATACAGGACTTATGCAGCGCTATGCTGCCGAGTATGTTCAGCGCGGAAAAACGCTGCATCTCGGTGTGGTAGTGGTGGGCGAGGATCCGGCAACAATGTCATTTATCCGCCAGAAAGAGCGTACTGCTGCTGCGATAGGCATAAAATTCTCACTGCTGCGCTTTCCGGAAAACATCTCCACTACGGCATTGCGCAAAAACATCAGTATGACAGTTCATTCTCAACGCTATAATGCCTTTATTGTTCAGCTTCCTCTGCCCAGCCACCTCAACCAGTCGTACATTTTGAATGCTATTCCTGCTCGTTATGATGCTGACTGCCTCTCTGCCATACGCCTCGGAAAATTTTACACTCGTTCATTGCAAACACTTGCTCCGCCGCCTGTCCAAGCACTTGATTTAGTTTTCCGGCAGTATACAATAGACGTTGTCGGTAAAACAGTTGTACTAGTCGGCGCGGGGTTACTGATCGGAAAACCACTCGCGATTTTTTTTATAAACCAGGGGGCGACCGTCATAGTAGCCAATTCCCGCACTGCAGACCTTGCTGCATATCTGCGCAAAGCCGACATTATCGTAAGCGGCGCGGGGCAGGCGCATATGATCACGGCAGGAATGACCAAAAACGACGCAGTGATCATAGATTTCGGCTTCACCCAAGTGAACGGCAAAGTCGTGGGTGATGTGGATTACGAGTCATTTCACCGCACGGACTGCTTGATCGCTCCGGTTCCTGGCGGCATGGGTCCGCTTACCGTATCAATGCTGTTCAATAATATTCTTCTTCTTCATCAAGATAATACGAAAACCAAAACGATCATTTAACCAACAATAACTATGGAAAAACAATATCTCACTAAAGCTGGCCTGGAAAAACTGAAAACAGAGCTGGAATGGCGGAAAAAGGAAAAGAAACTTGAGATTGCACAGAAAATAGAGGAAGCAAAAAGCTTGGGGGATCTCTCAGAAAACGCTGCGTACAGTACTGCCCGCGAAGAACAGGCATTCAATGAAGGGCGCATCAAAGAGATAGAGGTCATCGTCAAACACGCGATCCTGATTGATCACCAAGAAGGAAAGGGGATAAAGCGCACGGTTGAGGTGGGCTGTACAGTCGTGATGAAAGTGGGAAAAGGAAAAGAGACGATAACGATCGTTGGCAGCACTGAAGCAAATCCCCGCGAAGGCAAATTATCTAATGAATCGCCGATCGGTAAGGCCTTGTTGGGACATAAAATAGGGGACAATGTGGAGATCACATTGCCTGGTGGCAAGACCACACGCTATCAGATAGAATCTATCCAATAATTTTGTTACTCTGCATTTATGGCTTCTCGGGAAGAATTGCGAACCGAACGGTTGAAAAAACTTGACCTCATCACAA
Source organism: bacterium (assembly GCA_021799835.1). Lineage (GTDB taxonomy): Bacteria > Patescibacteriota > Minisyncoccia > JAJYZQ01 > JAJYZQ01 > JAJYZQ01. Next base: position 2,977 of record JAJYZQ010000032.1, read on the forward strand.
ATGCCGGCGGTGATCCCTATCCGCCGCGTGTGCGGCGCAGCTTTTCGGTTTCCTATGCGCGCGAGCATTTTGATCAGTTAGTGCAAGAAGAAAAGATAGTTTCGCTTGTCGGCCGCCTAAGAGCGCTCCGCGGCCATGGGAAGGCGTGTTTCGCTAATATTGATGATGGCACGGGAACGGTGCAAGCATATTTTACTGCTGATGCGCTGGGTAAAGAATATGTCCGCATTGCAGAAACTATAGATGTCGGCGATTTTTTGCAGGTGGAAGGTGTGCTCTTTCGCACACATACCGGAGAAGAAACGCTCCGGGTGAGCAGTTTTGCGATCATTGCAAAATCCCTCTTGCCTCTGCCGGATAAATGGCATTCGCTGCAGGACAAAGAAGAGCGTTTGCGCAAGCGGTATTTGGATATTCTGATGAATCCGGATGTGAAAAACCGGTTTGTTATGCGTTCAACGATCATTGCGCGCATCCGTAAATTTATGGAGGTGGGTGGATTTTTGGAAGCGGAAACGCCGATGCTGCAAGCGATTCCCGGCGGGGCGCTTGCCCGGCCGTTCGCCACCCATCTCAATGCGCTAGATGTAGATCTGTATCTGCGCGTTGCGCCGGAGCTGTATTTAAAGCGGCTGCTGGTTGCAGGATTTGAAAAAGTATTTGAGATTGGCAGAAATTTTCGCAATGAAGGCATTGACCGCGAGCATAATCCTGAATTCACTATGATGGAATGCTACGCGGCGTATTGGGATTATGAAAAGATGATGGGATTTATGGAGGATCTGGTTTTGGATATTATACACGCACTAAATAACGACGAAAAGAACAACCAATATGCTATAGGCGGGAAAGTTATTGATTTTACTCGGCCGTGGCGACGTATGCCATTCACTGATACCCTAAAAGAGATCGGCATTGACTATGACGCGGTCACTGCAGAAGACCTGCGGCAGGAAGCAAAAAAGCGCGGGATAGCACTGAAACCCGCAATGCCGAAAGGCAAGCTCGCCGATGAACTCTATAAAAAATTCGTGCGCGGAAAACTTGACGGCCCCGTATTTTTAGTTGACCATCCGCTGGATATCTCGCCGCTCGCAAAGAAAAAGCCGGGTAATGCTGATCATGTAGAGCGGTTTCAGTTGGTGCTGGGCGGTATGGAGATCGCCAATGCGTTCTCTGAACTCAATGATCCGTTGGATCAGAAGGAGCGCTTTATAGCGCAAGAAAAAGAGCGCGCTATCGGCGATGAAGAAAGTCATCGGCTGGATGAGGATTTTATTGAAGCATTGGAATATGGTATGCCGCCTGCCGCGGGCTTGGGCCTCGGAATAGATCGGTTCGCGGCATTGCTTACCGGTGCGGAAAATTTGCGGGAGATCATTTTATTTCCTTTTATGCGTCCGGAAAATTCCCCGCGCCAGGAAAAACATAATGAATGAGGCAAAACGCTACAAACAAGTGATGATATTCGGCTGTTTTGACGGATTGCATAACGGGCATCGTTCGTTTATTGAGCAAGCGCAAGCGCTTGCGGAGCATGTTATTGCTGTCCTCACTCCAGACGAGCTGTTTGCATCGCTGAAAAATCACGTGGCGTGCAAAAACTTCGCTGAGCGAAAAGCCGCACTCATTGCGGCAAAGCCGGAGATCACGGTTATCGGGGGTGATGCGACCTTGAGTAGCTATGGCGTGATCCGCCAGTATCGTCCGGACTGCATTCTCTGCGGTTATGACCAAGAAGCATTGCAGAACGATCTCCAGCGGTTCCTTGCGGCGAATGCGTTGGATATCCCTGTGCTCACCGCACAACCGTTTGAGCCGGAACGATATCACTCATCGCTTTTACGGAATAAGCAAAGCAACCAATTCAATTAACGTACCGTTATGAATATCAATTTCATCCGCGAGCATCCTCGGGAAGTTGAAGAGGGGGCAGCAAAAAAGAATATTCGCATTGATACAGAAAAAATACTGCAGAACGATAAACGATACCGTTCGTTATTGCAGGAAGTGGAAAAGCTGCGCGCCGAACAGAATGCACTGAATACAGATGTTGCGCGCCAGAGTGATGCAGCGCAAAAAAAGGAATTGATCGCTCAACTTTCCCGCCTCAAAGAAGACATTAAAAAGCGCGAGCCGGAGATGGAAAAACTGCGCGGAGAACTAGACCGGCTGGTGGCAGAAGTTCCCAATCTTCCGTTTCCTCACGTTTCCGTTGGCAAAGATGACACGGAGAATAAAGTGCTGCGCACGGTAGGTCAAAAAACCGTGTTTGATTTTGCTTCCCGCGACTATATGGCAATCGCTGAAGCACTGGATATTATTGATACCGAGCGCGCCGCGAAAGTGTCCGGCTCGCGCTTTGGGTATCTCAAGAATGGCGGGGCGCTATTGGAGATCGCACTCATTAATTATGTTTATAGCATTGTGTTGGATGAGGGGCGTGTTGGCCGTCTCGCGCGCAAAATATATGGCGATGATCCGCGCTATGCTCAGCCCTTTGCGCCGATCATTCCACCGGTGCTGATCAAACCCGCAATGATGGCGGCTATGGGATATACAGAGCGGGGAGGGGATGAGATCTATTATATCCCTATGGACGACCTCTATCTCGTTGGCACATGCGAACAATCCATTGGCCCCATGCACCAAGGAGAAATATTTGACGAGCACGACCTGCCTATCCGGTATATTGGTTTCTCATCTTCTTTTCGGCGGGAAGCGGGATCCTATGGTAAGGATACGAAAGGGATCTTGCGCGTACATCAGTTTGATAAATTGGAAATGTTTTCTTTTTGCCGGCCGGAAGATTCCGTGAAAGAGCATCAGCTCTTGCTTGCGCTGGAGGAAGAAATTATGCAGGGCCTGGGAATTCCGTATCAGGTCATTGATATTTGCTCGGGAGAT
>JAJYZQ010000033.1 GCA_021799835.1 bacterium
CGTTTGAACTGCCGCACCTTGTCTCGGTTACTACCGCAGAATTTCCTACGCCTGCGCGGCGCCCTCACTATTCAATGCTGATGAACACGAAGAATATTCCATTCCGGCATTATGCGAGCGCTTTGGAAGATTACTTCCATTTTTATACGCCGCCGCAAGAAGAAAAAACCCGTCAAAAATAATCAGCCCATTCCATTGCCGAATCTTTTATCATTGACCATTTCCGAAAGGGGGTGAGCAAAATGGCAAAATATCGGTGTAGCAAGTGTAAAAAGCAATACTTTTTAAGAGTAGATGCGGAAGATTGCTGTGGCGAAGATGCTGAGGTAGTAGAGGAAAACCAAAGCACTCAACAGCAGTAACACTCAGCCGGCCGCATCGGAGCATTTTGGCAGCCGCAGGTATGCGAAAGCCGCTTTGTTTTTAATAATAAATTAAAAACCGTCTTCTTGCGGTTTTTTGTTTATACGATTGAAAAATATCTCTTCTCGTAGTATAACGAGTATTACCTCTTATACTATTCTTATCCCGCTATGGTATTTGACCGAGAATCTATTGCCTCAAAATATCCTCAATCGGAAGCGGAGAAGATCCGCGAAGCGTTTCGGTTTGCGGAACGTGCACACGCGGGGCAACTGCGCGCATCGGGTGATGCCTATATCATCCACCCTTTTGCGGTTGGTGAGCGTCTTGCTGCTATGAATATGGATGCCGATTCCGTATGTGCGGGATTGCTTCATGATGTGGTAGACGACACGTCTGTAACGCTGGAAGAGATCGTTGACCGGTTTGGCGCAGATGTGGGGTTTCTCGTAGAAGGAACAGGGAAACTGGGCAAGATAAAATATCATGGCCGCGAGCGGCAGGTGGAAAATTTACGCAAAATGTTTCTTGCGATGGGGCAAGATATCCGCGTCATTATCATCAAACTTGCTGACCGCTGGCATAATATGACTACGCTGCAGTTTCTTCCTGCCGAAAAGCAAAAACGCATCGCGTGGGAGACGTTGGAAATTTACGCGCCTATTGCAAATCGCCTCGGTATGGGAGAGCTGAAAGGTGAGCTGGAAGACCTTGCGTTTCCCTATGTATTTCCGCGTGAATACCAATGGCTGGTCAATGAGGTTCGCGATGATTATACGGCGCGCCAGGCCTATATTAATGTTCTTCAGCCTACCCTAGAGAAACTCCTGCGTGATGCAGGGGTCGGCGTGCTGGAGATTCATACGCGCGCAAAGCATTACTACAGCTTGTATAAGAAGCTGGAGAAATATAATTTTGATCTGAATAAAATTTATGATCTGGTCGCTGTGCGGATCATGGTACCAGATATCGCTGCGTGCTATGCGGCTCTCGGCGCCATTCACCATCACTACCAGCCGCTGCCGGGGCGGATCAAGGATTATATCGCTATGCCGAAGCCCAATGGTTATCAGAGTTTGCATACAACGGTGGTCTGTGAGGGCGGGCATATCGTTGAAGTGCAGATCCGCACGCCACAAATGCATGAGCAAGCGGAGTTTGGCGTTGCAGCGCATTGGTTCTATACGGAATCCAATAAGCCGAAAAGCGGGGCGATCGTTGACCGGAGAATGGATTGGATCAACCAGCTCAAGCAATGGCAAAAGGATATGTCTGATAGTGATGAATTTTTAGAATCACTGAAGATAGACTTTTTCAATGATCGGATTTTCGTGTACACGCCAAATGGCGATGTGCTTGATTTGCCGCAGGGCGCCACACCCATAGATTTTGCATATACCGTGCATACGCAAGTGGGTCATTCATGTGTTGGCGCAAAGGTAAATGGCAAAATGGTGCCGCTGGATTATGGATTGGAAAACGGCGATAGTGTGGAAATCCTCACTCAAAAGAAAAAGGGGCCGTCGCAGCAATGGCTCAGTTTTGTAAAGACCCAGAAAGCGCGCAGTGATATCCGTCGCTGGTTTAAGCAGCAACACACTGACCAAAAAATTATTCTCGGCAAGGATATGCTCAGCCAAAAAATGGAAATTGTAGCCGGGCAGAAATTGTCCGATCTGGATATGAATCGCTATGCGGCGGTATTGGATAAATTGAATATTCGTAATTGGGATGCGGTGTTTGTGGCAATCGGTGAGGGGGAATTGCGTGCGGAAAAAGTGTTGCGCCTTTTCTTTCCGGAATCGGTGCGCGAAGAGCCAAAAGCACCTACCGTATTACTATCAACTGAACGCGGCCCTGCAGATGCTGTGGCAGTTGCCGGCCAAAAGGGATTGCTGGTCAATTTATCTCAATGCTGCAATCCTTTGCCGGGTGATGATATTGTCGCATATATCACGGCAAATAGGGGTGCAAGCATTCATACCATAGACTGCCACAATATTAAGCGACTCAAATCGCGTGAAAAAGTATTGCCCGCCCACTGGACGAGTCGGCAAACAATGGAAGCTAGTTATGGCGCGACATTGAAGATCAAAGCGCTTGACCGTGTGGGGCTTATTCGCGATATCAGCACAGCATTGAGCGATTTGGGGTGCAATATTATTTCACTGCGCTCCACTGAGCCGGCGATTGATGGAACGCTCAGTGTAACGGTGAAATTGACGTTTGATCGGTTGAGCAATTTTGACCGGCTGCTCGTGCGGTTAGAGCATATTCCGAATATTATCAAAACAGAACGGATATAATTCGCTGCGGTTGATTTTTTGCTCAGTTTGGGTACAATACCTTATACGTTTTACTTTAATGCTATCTTATAGGATAATTTTTGCGAACACTCAGCCGCCCAGCGAGTGGCTTCATTCAATGACTTGTTCGTTCATCTCTGCTACAGCAGAGATACCGTGCTCGCTCACTGCGTCACGCCGCAGAAATTACCCTATAAAAACTAAATTGCTGAACAAAGAAATATTGTTTGTTATATGCCGATGTGGCGGAACTGGCAGACGCGATGGACTCAAAATCCATTGATCTTATCGGTCGTGTGGGTTCGACTCCCACCATCGGCACACAGAGCAAAAACCCCGCAGGATTGCGGGGTTTTTAATTCGCGAGAGAAAGGCGCGTCAGTGGTGTTTGCGGTGCCGGGTCTCAAATGCCATAGCGAAGGCGTTTTGTTCGTCTGCTGGTATGTCGGCATATTCCGTGCGTATCCAATCGTCCGGATTGAATTGCGGGAATGCCGTATCTCCGGCAGGAGACGTGTGGACGCGCGTAAGGTACAAGGTTTCGGCGATCGGCAGGAATTCTTGCCATACGGTGCTGCCGCCGATCACGAGGACTTCTGCGGCGTGGGTATCTCTGGCATACCGTAACGCTTCTTGGGGGGTGTGCGCCACCTTGCATCCGACAGCGTTGAACGATGGATCAGTGGTGAGTACGATGTTGGTCCTACCGGGGAGCGATTTACCGATGGACTGGAAAGTCTTACGCCCCATAATGATGGGCTTGCCCATAGTGATCGTCTTGAAGCGCTGCAGGTCTCGTGGAAGGTGCCACGGTAGGGTACCGTTATTGCCCACTACGCCATTGTCCGCGATTGCCGCAATGATTGCTATGCTGATCATACGGCCATCTTCGCCTTGATGAACGGATCGTGCTGATAGCCGTCCAAGCGGATATCAGCCATGGTGAAGCTGTCAATATCATGCACTTCCGGATTGAGCCAGAGCTGCGGAAGTGATTTTGGCGTACGGGTCAACTGTTCGCGCACCTGGTCAAAGTGATTGTGGTAGATGTGTGTGTCGGCCAGAACGTGCACGAATTCTCCCGGCTCCAGGTTGGTCACTTGCGCTATCATAGAGAGCAGCAGCGCGTAGGACGAGATGTTGAATGGGACGCCGAGAAACATATCACAGCTTCTCTGGTACATAGAGAGCGACAACTTTCCGTTTGCCACGAAGAACTGGAAGAACATATGGCAGGGTGGCAACGCCATTTCTGTCAGTTCTCCCGGGTTCCACGCGGTAACGATCAGTCGCCGATCATTGGGAGTTTTCTTGATCCGCGTGATGACATCGGCGAGCTGATCAAACTCTTTGCCGTCAGCAGTTCGCCAGTGTCGCCATTGGACGCCATATACGCGGCCGAGGTCTCCCGCAAACTGGGCGTGAGGCTTCCAGTAGTCTGCTTCGGCGTTCTCGTCCCAGATGTGGCAGCCCATCTTCTGGAGCTCGCGCACATCACGTGAGCCGCTGATGAACCAAAGCAGCTCAGCGGCGACCGCGTCAAAGTTGACCTTTTTGGTGGTGATGATCGGGAAACCATCGGCGAGATTAAATCGCATCGTTTCCAAGAAGATGGCGCGCGTGTCAATGCCGGTTCGATTGGGCTTGTCGACACCTTCCCGCATCACTTTGTCCAACAGGTCTAGATACTGACGCATACGGTATCCCTCCTAGTTATTAATTTCCTCATTGAAGAGGTCTTAGATGTATGATAAGATAGGGGAAGCATAAGTCAAGGATGCGGGGATGGCGCGTATATACTCGTTGCATTTCTCTTTATTCTCTATGGCACGAATCATTTCATTTATCAATCAAAAAGGCGGAACGGGAAAATCAACATCTGCCGTGAATACGGCAGCATACTTGGCGCATCGCGGGAAATATGTGCTATTGATTGACCTAGATCCGCAGGCGAATGCGACATCGGGGCTGGGGTTTGCGCCGCAAAAACTGGACAAGAGTTTGTATGATGTGCTGACGCAGGGTGATCTGCCGGATGGCATTATCCAGCGCACACAGCTCACCGGGTACGATCTTTTGCCATCATCTTATGATCTTGCAGGCGCTTCTATAGAACTGGTCAATGTTCCGCGCCGCGAGTTTGTCCTTGCTGATATCATTCGGAAGATTCGGCATAACTATGATTATGTGATTATTGACTCACCTCCGAGTTTGGGGCTGTTGACGGTCAACGGTTTGGTGGCGAGCGAATATGTAGTAATTCCGGTGCAATGTGAATATTATGCGCTGGAGGGATTGGGGCAGTTATTGAATACCATAGAAATGATCAAGGCAAATATTGCGCAGAACATCCAAGTATTGGGTGTATTGCTCACTATGTTTGACCGGCGCAACCGGCTTTCTTGGGAGGTGGAAAAAGAATTGCGCCGCAATTATCCCGGCCGCGTATTTGAAGCAGTGGTGCCGCGCAATATCAGTTTAGCGGAAGCGCCGAGCTTTGGGAAAACTATTTTAGAGCACGATCCGCTGTCGCGCGGAGCTACCGCGTACCGGCTGCTCGCTGATGAGATCATTCAATTGACCACTCATACCGCCTAGAAGATATCTCTAAACATTTTATTATGGCAAAAAAAGCATTAGGCAGGGGGCTTGCTTCACTCATTCCGCTGCATGACACGACTGCGGCAGATCAGCTGCCCGATGATACGGATGCGGCATATATGCCGCCGCAGAAGCAGTCCAGTGTCCATTCAGCGCCACACCGCTCCGCACCAGCTGCAGCAGACGCTGAGGTTCCTGCGGGAGAGCGCGTGTTTCAACTGACCATTGAATTAGTGGAGCCAAATCCTGATCAGCCGCGCAAGGATTTTTCTGCGGAATCATTAGCAGAACTTGCTGCGTCAATCAAAACCTATGGCATTATTCAGCCGCTGGTGGTGCGTGAACAACGTGATGGGGATGTGGTTCGTTATCAGATCATTGCGGGAGAGCGGCGATACCGTGCGGCGAAATTAGTAGGGCTCACCCAGCTGCCCGCGATCGTCAAAAATCTTGATGACTCGGAAAATCTGGAAGTAGCGCTCGTGGAAAATATTCAGCGCGAAGATCTCAATATCATTGAGCGGGCGGAAGCGTATCGCTT
>JAJYZQ010000034.1 GCA_021799835.1 bacterium
TGCCGATGGAGCAACGCCAACGACTTCATAGCCCGCCGCCTTGTACTGCTCAACGATCAGTGCCATCGATGTCGTTTTCCCGGCACCGGCGGCACCGACTATGCCTATGTGCCGGTCCTGGGTGGTCAAGGCCAACTCCACAGCGGCTCGCTGGCCCTGGGAGAACGCGAAGCCTTGCGAGGCCTCGCGCTCCCTGATGATGGCCGCTACTGCTCCGCTGGCGGGTTCAGGTCTATCATCATGCCGTCGCAAAGTGCCATCTCGCGATCTATCAGAACCCTCATTACCTGGCAAAACACCTCGATCCGCCCGCTTCGGCTCTGCATCCAAATGGCGTTGGGACAATCCTTGCAACAGGTGTCCGGTGAGTGGTTCAGCTTTTTCAACGTAGGGGACTGCAACTGCTGTACGTCTGTCATGACTTAACTCCTCTTTAGTGAACGATGGTAACTCTTCCTTATCGGAAGCCTTTGAAACTTTCCCGATGATGGCCTCAGCCTGGCCTTTCCCCTCTCGCGCTCTGGCCAAGATTTCAGCCTCGCGCAGCGAAGCCGCTTCGGTGGTGTAAGCCTGGGAGCGCAAACCCTTGGCTGCTCCGGCATCGATCAATCCCGCAGCCCGAGCCTCGATTGCCTTATCTATATCCTCGATCCTGACGCTACCCATCCCCGCCGCCAGCGCCGCTTGCCGTAGCTGATCTTTAGAAAATGTCGTATCTCGCTCACTCAGATGCCTAACCGCACTTTGTATCGCCTGCTCCGGGGTGATGGCCTCGCGCCGATCCCCAGCCGCCGCCCGCGCCTCTGCTGCTTCCCTGAGCGCCCCCGCTGGTACACCGGCATCGCGCAACTCCTGCCGCCACTCAAACCGCTGTTCTGTGGCCGAGAGTTCCCGCTTCTTTACTCGCGTACGATTCTGCGCGGCCTCGCGCTCTTTCGCTGATACTCCCGACCGCTCACCGCCAATTTCAGCCTTAATGGCTTCCGACCTTGGAGAGAAATGCTCGATCTGCTCTCTCGTGATCCCCTTGATTTCAAAGTCATTCCCTTTTCCCCACTCGATCTCATACCCCAAATCCATGAGGTATTTTGCCAGCGCGGCTTTGTAAATCGCGTCAGCCACCATCTTTTTCTCATTCTCGTGCCCCCAGTCGAGCTTCAAAGCGACCCATTGCCCATCTTCGCGCTGTGTCATGTTCGCAAAAATGACATGATCGTGTAGGTGCGGGGCAATCATCCCCGTAATGGAATCAGGTCGAGAATCTTCATGGGTATACCGTCCAGCAATAATATTGCCGGTGAACTCTGCCTCGATCCCGCCCTTGCCGCGCCTCGCGTACACCATCTCTTTTTCGACGTAAGCGATAGCGTCACGCACCGCCGCTTGGTGTGCAGCGACGATCCTGCGATCCTCTACCGACATAATTGATACTGATTTGGGTGCGGATACAGTCAGTTCTTCCCCAAATCGCCGCGACTCTTGAGATTGCCCCCCGCGCCGGGAAATATCAGTACCATCAGGCGCTATCCCCGATAGCACTCTTATCATATCTTCCTGCTGTACCTCGCCGCGCAAACCGGCGATTTCCGCACCGCGGCCTAGCCATTCACTCTGAGCGCCGTGCTCGTAATAGCCAACTGCTTTTTCTTGATCGCGCTCATTGCGAGCATACTTAGCAACCGCAGCGGGCGACCCCTTGCCGCCCTTGCCGCTGGTGAGATGAGTCGCGCGAATCATTATTCCCCCCAAAGCGCCTGGCTTACGGCCTGCGCTATTGTCTTTCGATACATCACATACCAGCGCAAATATCTTTCATCTCTGCGCAACTCTTTGTATCTTTCGTATGCCTCGCTTTTCTTCTGCGCGACTTTCATCAACTCGCGCTCAAGCGTTGCGGTGCGACGTTCGTATTTACTCATAATTACATCTCCTTTTGTCAGCGTTCACTTATTACTGCATTTCCTCAACCTTTCCACTGCCGTGCGAAATACATCACCGCATTTACATATTGCAGCCCGCCATGCTGATAAGTGAGCCGTCCGACCGTGTAAGCCGCAATCGAAATTTTGAGCGCACTAGGCCCAACAAAACCCCGGCCAGACGCCCAGATGAGATTTTCTTTCAACAGCTTCACCGCAAACCGCGCCGAAAAACACGGATTCAGCGCATTGATTGAACGAATGTGCCATGCTTTGTACTGCGTTGTTTTGAAGCCAAAAGCGCCAACGGCGACCGGATGCCCGACACTTTCCAGATGATGAATAATGGCAAGCGCAGCGCCAGGATTTGCCGGGTGATACACCTTGAGCGTGACCGTATCGACAAGCTGTAGCGGATCACCGCTCTTTGCTGTTTCCGTTTGAGAAATACCGTAAGCAATCCGTCTCCAACCCTTCGGCGCGCAAGCGACGTACATTGCAGGTGTAGGCGCTTGGTAGGTGTCATGCGCAACCATGCAGCACCCCGAAAACAAACTTCCCAAGGTGGGTAAGCGACCAATATACCGAATACGACTCTAAGCAAACTCTCGTGATTTTTAGCAACACATTAAGCATGGCACTCTCCCAGACATCTCCTACCTCTTACTGCAAAACATCAACCCAAAAAAAGCCCGGCATGGCCGGGCGTTGCAGAAATCGGGAGTTATTAGGGGGCAGGCTCGAAGTCGCTTGGAACGTGCTTTGCCCCCTTCGCAACATAAAGCAGCTTTTCACCAATGAAGAACACTCGATCAGTTTTGATAACGTAGTCCGGCAAACCACCGTCCATCTGTACTATGTATTGATGCGGCGGCACTCTTGCGACAACTTTTGCAAACCCGCCATTGAATGTAATCTTTTGTTGGGTAGCTGCTACCGCAGCCGTCGAGATCGCCGCAAGCAGCAAAAGTGAAGAGCAAAACAGTATCGACTTCATAAAATCACCGTGAATCAAAGAGCAAGCCGCTCTACCCCTTACTGCAAAACCTCAACCCAGAAGCAGCCCACGGACTTGTGTTACTGAGTAATCATGCTATACTGTTACGCAGTAACGAACAGGAGCGCAGTGATGGCAATGAGCAACGCAGAGCGGCAGCGGATCTACAGAAAGAGTCGGCGGACGGCTGGCGATAATGGCGAGCGGCAACTGAATGTTTGGGTGACTACCCACGCCGCGCAATCTTTGACCTATCTCGCAAAGTATCACGGAGTAACCAAGCGGGAGATGCTGGAACGACTGATAAGCGCAGAGGATGCGCGCGTCACCCACGGCATGAGCGAGGCAGAGATTGATCGGTATGTTACCGAGTAACACGTCACCACCAGGCACAAAAAAGCCCGGCACATGGCCGGGCTCGCAGTACCGCAGAGCGTATCGACTACACTTCCCAGGGCAGCCGCCGCTGTGGCCGCGAAATGTGGTGCGGTTGGGTTTCCGCCCACGGCTGCGCCGGAATTGGCACAACAATTTTTGCAACACGCCCGCCAGTCCGTACATAGCCGATACGGTCTGGCAGATTCGCGATCTCGGCGGGCATAACTGCTCGCTCTATTACCAGGGATTCATTCGCACTGGTACTACTGCTCCCGCCAGAATTTTGCGAGTGCGAATCGCCCTCTGAAGTACCCCAGGATGCCCCTTGGCTCGACGATATAGTGATGCGCTTGCGCTGATACTCCCCTAACTCCTTGCTCATTTCATCGCAAGTTTCGGCATCATGAATGCGCAGGATCAAGCGATTTTTCGGAAGCCCGTAAACCACCGCAGCTTCTTCGCGCCCATACGTCTGACGAAGTTGTTGGATCGTTTGTAATCCGAGAATGGCAGAAAGCCCATATTTGCGCCCTTCGGCCATGGCCGGAGCCAGGCTTGGCAGCTTTCCGAGACTTGGTAGCTCATCGAGACTGAGCCAAATGCGGCGGCTTGGCGACGGCTGCAAACTTAGGGCCGCGCGGACCACGGTATCTGTCCAAAGCGTAATCAAAGGCTTTAGCGCCTCTTGTTGACTCTTGCGCGAGAGCAAAAAAACCCATCGCCGGTCGTGATCAGATTCCACCCACCGCTTGAGGGAAAATCCGCGACCCTCGGCGTGCTGCTCAGGCGATATGTTATGAAGCAAGGCCAGCTTTTCAAGCCCGACAGCAAGCTGCGCCCGGACGCCAGAGAACGTCTTTTCCTGCCCCACGAGCCCAGATTTACCCATCTTGCGCACAAGCGCCATGAGCACTTCATCGCTCTCATAGATGCCATACCGCAGCATATCATCCACGCACCGCGTGCCGAGCAATAATGCTTGGAGCACCGCCTGCGCGCTCTTCGACCAAAACGGATCTTGCTGTCCGCTCGGTTCTGGGATGATGGCTTGCGAAAATGCAGGCAATTCATGCCGTTCAAGATCAGACCACGGATACCAACCCGCGTCACGCTCATCGAGCGGATTCAGGATAATATCGATGCCTGGCCGGTAAAATTGGCCGACCAGATCGCCCACCGGATCATATACAAGGGCTTTCTCGTCGCGCCGCCGAATTGCATCCAGCATCCATTTCAGGCTGAGACTTTTACCAGTCCCCGGCCCACCGGCGAGCAAAAAATGCTGCCATTCATCCTGAAAGTCTATTGGCACATGGCCAATCTGTAGCTGATTCCGTACCAACTGCGACCACAGCCAATCTCGCATATTTTGTGGGGTACAATCTACGACTTTTGTACCGCGCACATGCTCTTCCTGCGTCCCCGTTGCGGGGGGCGCAGGGCGAGTTGCGGCGATCATAGTTTGCACTGCGGCTTTACCAAATCGGCCGAACATAGTTCACCCCCAAATCGCGCAAAGTCGAGATCATGCCATTAGTCCGCGGCCCATACTGCAATACCAGCCACGCAAGAGTGGAAAGCAAGAAAACAGCTATGCCTTGGTACACTGCTAGATGCTGGCTGTGATCATGAAACTCACCGCTCAATAACCGCCCCCAGGCGGAAATGCCAAAAAACCATGCAACCAATGCTCCGACCCACCAACGCCCGGTCCAGTTATAGATTTTTATTTGCCAACCAACAGCCGCAGGATCTGACACGCTACTCGGGGTCGGTGCGACATTATTCAAGAAAATAAGGATGGCGATGCAGAATGCCAAGCCTGCAAAACTGTGGACCCCGAATAACAGCGGAACCCCAAACCAAACCGCGTTGATAGCGACAATTCGCGCAAACCGACGTTTGACTTCCAACCAAGAGCGCAAAATATTGACAACGCTTTCAATCTCTTGCTGCTGTTGCGCCTGCGCCTGCGCATTTTCGAGTTGATCGAAAATCGACATAGTTCACCTCACATTCTCAAAAGGATGCCAATGGCGGTAAAAATTTCTACGACATACAGAGAATCGTAAAAAAGATTGAGCGCGCCAGTACCAAACGCTAGTCCACCCACAGTCACGCAATAAAACAGAAACAATCCCAGCTTTGCACCCGCACGCGCCGCGGCGCTGCGATGGAAGAAGTGCCGGTGTATTGTGCGAAAATGTTTCTGATTTTGCTGATTAAAAAGCTCGCTGCCAGGTATCATTGTTCGCGCTCCTGTTCCTGTTGCCGATCCATATCCATATGCTGCTGCACATGCTGTTCTGCCGCATCGATTTGCTGATCGAGGTCGCTCAGGTCGGGCGCGGTTTCCTCTGCTAAGGATCGCGGAGCTTCCTGCTCTGCCGCCTGCCCTTGTGCGTAAGGCCCGATGCCGTAGGGGGCCAGGTCTGCCGCCAGTTGCATACCTTCCAGCTTCCAGCTTTCCGTATCCCGCG
>JAJYZQ010000035.1 GCA_021799835.1 bacterium
CATTTTTGCGATATCGCGCAGGAGCAGGTAACCTTTTGGCGAAAGGTTGAATACCTCATACTTGCCCGGAACAGCATTGCGCGTAAGCATCAGCACTGCGTTAGCGATATCGTCTTCGTGGACATACTGTCGCGCCGATCGCCAGTCGGTGAGTGGTATAAAGGGAAATGATTGCTTGATCATACTGAGCAATCCCAGTTTTTTGAATGATCCCTGTCCGCGTGGGCCGGTAACGCTTGCCGGACGGATAATGAATATCTGTGGTGTAAATGATCCGGCTTTGCGCACCTGATCGTAAAGTGTGTGCAAATTTTCTTCTATAACGCGCTTGTCCTCAGCGTATGAATACCGTGATTTTCTAAACGGGTCGTCTTCGGTGAAAAAATGATCAGGGGAGTTTGTGGGCAACGCGCCATAACTTGCTACCGTAGAAAAATATATGAGCTTGGGGATATGGTGGGTGAACGCGAAAGAGAAAACATTTTGTGCAGCGGTAACATTTGATCGGATCTGCCATTGTCGGCGCTTGCCATATTGCTCGCGGATAACAAATGCGCAGTGAATGATAACGTCGGGCGTTCCGTGAGCGAGCGCCTGTTCCTGCCAACCATCATCAGCAAGATTTTGGGTGATCCAGGAGATCTTATGGGGGTCTCGGGCGATGATCTCGGTCTTATGTGAATCCTGCATATCAATAGCAGTAATGGCGGTGACCGCTTCGTCTGCTGCAAAAAGCTCGCACAGCATATTGGCGATATAGCCGTTTGCGCCGGTGATCAGTATATTCATTGCGTTTCGTTAATTTTGTTGTAGTATAGGAGTATCTACGAGAAGGCGGGAAGCGGTACTCTTTACCGAGCATATCTATGCGGAATTCTCGCATAAAAATTGTGTTGCTGGTTGCTGGAGTTGCAGCAGTCCTTGTTGCTCTCGTTGTTTTCTATGTGCAGTATATTCGTCCGGTGATGATACGAAACGAATATGCAACTATGGCGCATAGGGCTGAGCAGGCGTACCGACAATACGCGGCAACACACTCGGCAGAAGATCTTTCTCGCGGTCCGTGTATTGCGGAAAATCTTGTTTCAGGATGGGTAGCGGATATTGTCCATAATCCGCGGCAAGCAATAGATGATCTCCCGCAGAATCAATGTACGAATTATTTGAATGGGACAGCCACGCATTTTGTGGAGCTAGATCCGCAAGGCAATGTTATTCGCATTCATTGAGTAGGTGCGAAAGCGGAGGATATGCTTACTTCTGCCGTGCCTGTATAGCCGGCTTGACGTAATGGTCAATGTAAAAACTTTGTGGCATACCTGCCATATAATGGTTAACTGCGCCATACGTTCCTTCCAGTGCATTCATACGAACTGACGCATAGTAACTGTAGGTGACCACTCCACCAACAATGACCAATACTACCGCAAATATGGCGAATATTTGCGTTTTGGTAACCTCTTTTTTCATATGGGCTTTGATAGTGTAGTACGTTGTTTATTGTACGTGAGGAGCAGCGCGTATGTCAACAAAACAAATCTTGCCCCTCACGATATTGCCTTGTATAATGGATCATATGCGCAAGCATAGAGATTATCCGATACGGTGGATCGCCAGTATACGGCTGCACTTCATCATATTGCGGTAATGCATAATCATTATAACGGAAGGAGGTGAATATCATTATGGATCAGAACAGCGGTTCGACGAAGGGGGTCATTTGGATCATCGTGGTCATCGTGGTCATTATTATTGCCGGTTATTTGATATACAAATATAGCGCAATACGGCCAGCGCCCCAGACGTCTCCTACTATTCCGACACAAAACCAAGTGCCGCCGACTCATACTAGCGGCGCAACACCAAGTAGTCAGAATGGCAACGGTGCCGTGCAAGCTCCGCCAGCGGGCGGTGGCAATGGCGGCGCAGGTATTACCGGTGCGGCAACCGTACCTACCGGTGTGGATGTGACCGGAGGAACGCAGGGTGCTTCATATCCTGCGGCAGCTCCTACTCCCGCTCCGGCTCCTACTCCAGCACCAATCCAGTAATCATTATAATGGATTGGTATACACAAAAACCTCTCGCATAGCCGAGAGGTTTTTGTTTGCTGGATATTATTTATTTGGTACAATAAAATCACTCTTATGAAAATCGCAATAAACCTCCTGCCGTATTCCAGTTATCAAGGCATTGAAGTGTTTGCTGAGAATTTGATGCGGGCGCTCGCAAGGAATTTTCCTGCCGTTAAATTTATTTTAATGGTACATCAAAACTCTCCTGCATTTACTCATTTTTCCGCGCCCAATGTGCAACGCGAAATCATTCACGCGCGCAGTACCGGAAAAATTATGTTGGCATTAGTGCAGCAGACCGCACTGCGGCGTGTGCTCCGGCGCACCCAACCGGATGTTCTTCTTTCCTTCTCTCCTTCTTTTCCGTTATGGTATGGGCGAAATATTGTGGTTATTCATGATTGTGCGTATGATCGGTTTAATGAGGCGGCAGATATTTTTTCTCGGCTTTATTTTAAGCTGATGTTTATTGCAGCAAAATATTTTGCACGGCGGATCCTTACGGTGTCCGCGTTTTCCCAGAAAGAATTGGAACAACTCTATGGCATCAGCGCAGAGCGCATACGTGTTATTAGCGAAGGTGTTCCCGCTATGGCCGCAGCTTTCGATCAGCGCGCAACAGAAACATTGCAGCGGTTTGGCATCTCCATGCCGTATTTTCTCTATATCGGCAATATGCGCCCGCGCAAAAATGTTGTGGGTATGGTGGATGCATTTAAACTTTTTTGTACACACCATCCAGATTACCAATTTGTTTTAGCGGGAAAATATGATACGCGATTCATTGATATTAAAAAATATATTGTGCAACAAGGATTGCATCAGACAGTGCTTCCGATAGGATTTATAGAAGGGGGGGAAAAAACCGTACTGTATAAAAATGCAGCAGCACTACTCTTCGTAAGTTTTTATGAGGGCTTTGGGTTGCCGGTTTTAGAGGCGCAAGCATTGGGTGTTCCCGTGCTTACAGCGAATTCTTCATCGTTACCGGAAGTAGGGGGACGGGGAGCACTCTATGCGGATCCGTATAGTGTTACGGATATTGCGCAAAAGATGGATCAGATCGTTTCTGATGAATCCTTGCGCGAGCGCATCGTTCATGAGGGCTTTATAAATGTTCAAAAGTTTTCTTGGGATAGCGCTGCCCAGCAATGTATGGCCGCAATACAACAGGCATATGAAAATACTCCAAATAAATAAACTTTATTTTCCGTGGATCGGTGGCGTGGAAAAAGCCGTGCAAGACATTGCAGAGGGTTTGCGAGAACAGGAGGGCATTACTATGACCGTGCTTGCGTGCCAACCGAAAGGAAAGTCAACGGCGGAACTCGTACATGGCGTTACGGTATATCGTGCGGGAAGCTGGGGAATGGCGCTGGGGATGCCATTGTCGTTATCATTTTTCCGTCTGTTTCGGCGGCTTTCCCGCTCGGCAGATGTCCTCATCGTGCATTATCCGTTTCCCCTTGGGATGGTGGGTGTGCGGTTCTTTGCGCGCACGGTGCCATTTTTTGTATACTACCATAGCGATATTGTGCGGCAGAAAGCATTGGCACGGCTGTTTGCCCCCTTTGACCGGTGGGTGCTCCGTAATGCCCGCGGCATTTTAGTTTCCAATCCTGCAATCATCCAATCATCCCCATTATTACAGTTATTCAAAGAAAAGTGTACGGTCGTTCCTTTTGGTATTGATGAGCGCGAATTTGTCCAGGATGCTGCACGAGAAAAGCGCATCACAGAAATCCAAAAGCGGTACGGGAAAAATTTTGTCTTGTTTGTGGGGCGGCTTATCTATTATAAGGGTGTTGAATATTTGGTGGAAGCAGCGGAACGCTTGCGGAATGAACCGGAGAATTTTGTGCTGATCGGTGAGGGAGCACTACAAGCGCAGTTGCAGCAGCGGATCGCAGAGCTGCACCTTGAACAAAAGATCGCGCTGTTGCCTCTCCAAGACCGCCAAACAGTGATTGATTACTGTTTTGCTTGTGGATTATTGGTGCTGCCTTCCATATATAGGAGCGAAGCATTTGGCATTGTGTTAATGGAAGCGATGGCGGCGGGGAAGCCGGTGATCTCTACCGACCTCGGCACAGGGACATCATATATCAATCAACACCATATAACGGGGTTTGTTGTGCCGCCGCGTGATAGTGCCGCACTCGCTGGTGCTCTTCACGAGATATTGCGTAATCCACACCTTCAAAAGTCATTTGGTATTGCAGCGCGCGAACGCGTGCACAACTTTTTCTCACGCACCGCGATGGTTGTGCATCTTATGCAGATCATTCAGGAGAAAGGTTGACCTGATTTTGCTGCAGCGTTATAATAGTTTGTATTCATATATTAGGCGATAGCTTGGAGGGGGTGCCTTGTATTGCTTGCTCTTCTTTCATACCTATGAAGATCATTATTGCAGAGATCACGAAAACCAGCTTCTTATTTTCCGATCCAAACGGAATTTCCCGCCTACTGCCCTCTTTTTGTCTTAAAAATACGGATATCAAAATTTATTGACTGGCTGCTTATTGCCGTCTGTTTTTGCGTAAAAACGTTGAGCATTTTGAAAAATACTTCAAGAAAAATGATCGTATATGCATAATACTGCGAGCATTTTGTGCCGCCGCACTATTGATGGTATATTGTAATCTGTATAGTACTCATCACATCGTATGAAGGTCTTAATGTTTGGATGGGAGCTGCCCCCTTTCAATAGTGGAGGGCTGGGCGTAGCCTGTTACAATTTAGCGAAGAATATATCAGATGAACACAATGAAGTATTTTTTGTGCTTCCCCATAAGGTGCGCGTGCGCGCAGATTTTCCCGTTCTTTTTGCAGACACTGTCCAGGAAATAACTTCTATCAATGATTATATTTCTCCGTATATTTCCACATCATATTATGAAGAGTTTTTGAAGGAGAACAGCAATCCGCTTTATAAGCGTACCCTGTTGGAAGAAGTTTGGCAGTATGCATTAAATGCTCGCGCACTCATTACGCGCACGCCGTTTGACATCATTCATGCCCATGATTGGCTGAGCTTCCCTGCGGGCATTATAGCAAAACGCATAACCGGTAGGCCTCTTATCGCTCATATTCACGCAACAGAGTTTGACCGCACGGGCGGAACGGGCGTCAATCAAGCAGTATATGATATTGAGCGAGTAGGAATGGAAGCGGCAAATCAAGTTATTGCGGTCAGTGATTTTACACGCCAGAAAATTATCACGCACTATGGCATTGATCCGCGCAAGATCTCTGTGGTGCATAATGGATTGGATGCAGAATTTTTAGCGCAACATACTGTAAGGGATGTTCGCGGACTCCATGGCAAGCCGATGGTGCTGTTTGTTGGCCGCATCACTCTGCAAAAAGGGCCGGATTACTTTGTGCGCGTAGCGCGGCGAGTTCTTCAGTATGTGCCGCAAGCGGTATTTGTAATGGCAGGCAGCGGTGATATGGAACGGCAGGTTATTGAAGAAGCCGCGCGAGAGGGTTTGGGCACGCATTTCCTGTTCGCGGGATTTTTGCGCGGCAAAGAGCTGATGCGTTTGTATCGCATGGCACATATTTATGTTATGCCATCGGTTTCTGAGCCATTTGGCATTACACCGCTTGAAGCGCTCTCGCAGCATACGCCGGTGCTTATTTCGCGGGAGTCGGGCGTGAGCGAAGTC
>JAJYZQ010000036.1 GCA_021799835.1 bacterium
ACAAGAATATAATCGGGATTTTATCCATTATTTCCCTTCTTCCCCTGAAGAGCCGCTTTTTCCCGGCTGCTCTGCCGGTTGCTGACTGGCAATATTCGTATGTTCCAGCGCTTTTAGAATTGTCGCTTTGAGATCGGGGCTTTCCTGCTGTTTTCTATCTCCCTGCTTCGGTTTGTGCGTGGGAGCCGGACGGTTATTTTTTGCCGCTGCTTCAATCGATGCGAACTCGCGCTGCTTTCTCGCCCTCCTTTCCTCTTCGCGCGCTCCTTCCGTTTTCCTTTCGCCGATCTTGAAAAGCTTTCCAGTTTCGGTTATTTCAAATCCGCTCCAGCGGGTAATTTTTTCTTCCACTATTTTTTTCGGTGTTGCATATCGCTCGCGGGATATGCGGATAATGACGTCTTTATTTGATTTTTCATTGGGACGGATTGAGCCAAGCGTGGAAGCGGAGAATGCATTGGACGCAACACCATCAATCATCAATTTAAGATACACCGTGTATTTGGGCAGATTTACCAGGTCTTGCGCGGTGAACTGCGGCATAAATTCTTTTTCCAAAAACTCGGCATCCATAGCGCCCACGCGAAACGTGACCATTGTGCCGACATTGCCGAAAATGGCATTGCGCACTACTTCGGGAACCTGCTCAATGTATTGGTGTGCGAGGATCAAATCCAAGCGATACTTGCGCGCTTCGGAAAGGATGGTCGCAAATGATTCTGTCGCAAAGTTCTGGAATTCATCCACGTACAAGTAGAAGTCATTACGCACTTCCTCCGGTATATCAATGCGCTCCATCGCGGAAAGCTGGAGTTTGGTGATCATCATAGCACCTAAGAGCGCTGAGTTTCCCTCCCCTATTTTTCCCTTGGAGAGGTTCATAATCAAAATTTTCTTTTCATCCATAATGTCCCGCATATTAAATGCGGTTTTGGTCTGGCCAACGATATTGCGGATAAGGGAACTGGCAAGGAACTGGCCAACTTTGTTTTGGATGGGCGCCACTGCTTCGGTTTGGAATCGATCCGGGTAGCGGGCATATTCGTCCTGCCAAAATGACCGCACGACGGGGTCGGTAATATTTTCCATAACCTTCTTGCGAAACTCTTTATCAACGAATAGTCGCGGCACACCTAACAGCGTGCTTCCCGGATATTCCATCAGCGCAAAAATTGCATTACGCAGCACATATTCCAGCCGCGGACCCCAGGAGTCCGCCCATATTTTTTTGAATACGCCCGTAACGCCATCCACCACCAGATGCCGTTCCTCCGGCTTTACGTTCTCCAAAATATTAAAAGCGATCGGAAAATCCATATCGCCCGGATTAAAGTAGATGACATCATTGATGCGATGCGACGGTACGATATCCAGCATTTTCTCGGCAAACTCGCCATGCGGATCCACCACCCCCACACCATTACCAGACAAAATATCCGCGGAAACCATATTTTCCATCAGCGTGGTTTTGCCCATACCGGTCTTGCCG
This sequence comes from bacterium, assembly GCA_021799835.1. Classification (GTDB taxonomy): domain Bacteria; phylum Patescibacteriota; class Minisyncoccia; order JAJYZQ01; family JAJYZQ01; genus JAJYZQ01. The sequence goes on from JAJYZQ010000036.1 coordinate 1,490, forward strand.
ATAATGTACATATGGCGGCGGCGGTCATCGCGCTTGATGCCGAAGGTTGTTTTGCGGTTGCGAAAATTCGTCTCGCCGAGCACAGTTACGGCGGCGTTATCACTATCAGAGGAAGTGTTCAGTAAATCAGCCATAGCGTGAAAAATAAATAAGTACGGCTAGCGAAGCATTCATTATTACTGGCTAATAATGGGTAATCCTGAAGGCGGCTCTGCTTTCTTGTATGACGTTCTCCCCAAGGGTGCCGCAACCTCTAATCCCGGGAAGTGGTAAAGCGTGGCAAGCTCTTCAATATTCAGAACAAGGGGGGCTTTGGTAAGGTGCCGCCACTGAAAACTTCGCCGCAGATATGCTTTATACAACGCTTGCTTTTTGAATAGCTCGTGCTTTTTCTGATAGAAATAATCTACCGATGTAGAAATATCGCCATCCGGGCGCAAGCCGTTGAGATCCTGCGTATTGAACTGTTTGAATGCGCTTAAGACCAGCCCGCGAAATCCTTTATTGAATGAAACACTGGGCGCTATATATATGAAGCGGAGGCGCGTGGCAAATGCAAGCTTTGACGTCTTCATCCCTACCGCTTTAATGATCGCATCCTCTCCGGAGGACATAAACCGCATAGGTGGGCCTTGGGTTTTTTTCAGCATTTCCTCAATGATCTTTTGTCCTCCTGCCACCCATTTATCATCAAGGGGAGAAAGTATGAACTGCAAACCGGCGATTTCTCCGGGCCTCAATGTGGTCATCGCTTCCATAATGCCGGAGAGCGGATCAATGCGTTTGGTGGAATATTCTTCCTGAAACTCAAACTGCGGATAGGTCTTAATGGGATAGGCCGCATCCTTGAGAAATTTTAATTCCGTTCCCCATAGATTATACGTGTCATCCGGCAAGGATTTTGGCAACGCCTTCATATAGTCGTCCACCACGCGAATCTCCGCTGCGGGGTACTGGGAGTAAATAGACGTCTCCACAAGTCCCTTGAATTTATCCGGTGTATGAACGATAAAATGAACATCTCCACCAATGCTTACGATCTCCATACTTAGAGTCAGCTGAAATTCACCATCCAGATATTTTTCCAGAATATTCTGGCCGCCCTGGATACCGTGTAGATGGGCAAAGATCTGTTCCATTGCTTTCGGTGTTTTCTGGATCTCCAGTGGAATGATCACTTCAATGTCTATCCAGTTGATGCTCATCGCAAACTTGGTATGGATATAGTTCATCCATAATTCAAAGAGAATCGGAAACAATACGATCGGCCCAAAGAGCCACCAAAAATCAGCGATCACACCGAACAACGTGCCGAATGTTTGGAATAGCGGATAAAACAGCGAGAACAGCATAGCAAGTATGCGGCGGCAGCGCTTCACCAGCACTGCACACTGAATAATACGTTATTCTAGTATAATCCAAAACCGGCGCTAACTCAATCAAATATCCCCGGCGGATTGCCGGGGATATGGTATCACATTTCTAAGGTGTAAGTATTCTTTTCTGTTCGCTTGAATTCGGTAAAGTTTTGTAGGTTCAAGAGTACGGTACTTTTCTTCACTTGCCGCGCCTGCATTACTTCACCGACGATCTCATCCACCGTCATCGGCCGCTTGTTCTTTGTAAGAATTGAGCGGATGACCTCGCGAATGGTGCCGGGTTCATATCCCCACTGCTTGAGCGCATAAATGCCGCGGCCAACCAGCACAAAGCGCTTGTCCTTGATCAGCTCATTGTGCACGGTTTGCGCGAGCACCGGTTTCAAAGAGAAATTCGCTCTATTGATCAAGAAAGAGATTTCCCGGAAATGGAGCGGGGTGTTTGATTTTTTGAAAATGAGGAAGATCTTATCCCGAACGCTTTTGGGCGAGATCTCCGGCCAATGTTCCAAGCCGTAATCTGCAAAAACATTTGATTTGATGGCTTTTGCTGCTTCTAGGTAAGAGCGCACGGCATCTTTATCAGCATCACGATGCGTAGCGCTAATGCGCATATACACGCCATCCAAATCCAGTACGGCATTGCTTGCTGCAAAGTGATCAACTAAGTGCTTAACCATAGCCAACGCCTGCCCTACGGATGTTTTATCCGTGTACCAGCCAGCAAAAAAATCTTGGTCTTCTTTGCGGTAGAGCGCATGGGGAGAAACATTCAGCAAAAATAGCACCCCACCCCTTACTACTACTTCTTCATTGGCATTCCGTCCTAAGTTTGCCTGAACAAACTCTTTCACCAGCGCATCTTCTCGCATAAAGCCGCCATTTTGCTCAATGGTTGTATGCAATGCATTCATATATGGCTCAATGCTTTCATTGCGCTTGCTGCGCAGAGACTTCAGCGCGTCGTTTTCTATCTGCCGCACACGCTCACGCGTAATGTGGTATGCCGCACCAATTTTTTCAAGGGTCTGGCTATTCTGCGCGCCTAAACCAAACCGCCGCGCGATAACATCTTGCGAGCGGTCATTGCTGAGCAACTGGATGAAGTCAGAGATATCAGCGATAAATTTTTCTTTTGCGTTTGCGTTTCCCATAGTCAGCGGTTCATTCCTCCGCGATTACTTGCACAGAATAACGTTCTGTGTTCTAGTAATAAATGTACCACAAATCTGACAAAAGTCAACCCTCACGCTTACCGCTTTCCTTTCGCTCTACGACGCTGGCTCCAATCAAAAATGAGTGGGCTCGCGATACAAATGGACGAGTACGTACCGATGACAATACCAACCAGCAGCACCAGCACGAAATCCTTGATGTTTGCGGAACCTAAGAGATAAATAGCGAACAAGGTGATCAATACGGTGAGCGAAGTATTCACCGAGCGAGAGAATGTCTGTGTTAAGCTCACATCCACAACGTTGAACAGCGGCTCTTTCGTGCCATACCGCAGGAGATTTTCGCGGATGCGGTCAAACACGACGATCGTATCGTGAACCGAATAACCAAGCACCGTGAGCATCGCTGCTACAAATGGCACACCAATGCTAAAGTTCGTGAAGTGCGCCCAGATAGCAAACACCCCCATAGTGATGATCACATCATGGAATAACGTTACCACAGTCACCACGCCATACTTCCATGACGAGATAATCTGGGAAATTTTGCGGAATGCGAATGCAATATAGAGTGCGATCAAAATGATAACGAGAACCACCGCTTCGGTGGCCTGTGCTTTCAGTTGAGAGCCAATCACCGGGCCTACCGCAGTGAACTGGGATTCGGTGAATGGATACTTACTACCGAGATCCACTGCGAGATTTTGGAGCATTGTGTTATGCGCCTGCTCGTTTAAATATTGCGTGGTAATGGCATACGAATCCGTGCCAACTTGCTGAATTTGTGCGTTCAATTTTTGAACATTCAGCGCTGTGGTCATCTGCGCAAGCGTTGGCAATGATTTGCTGAATTGCACCTGCACCATAGATCCGCCGGTAAAATCAATGCCGAGCGAAAGCTTCCAGATGATCAATGCCGCAATGCTGATTACTGCAAGGCTGCTGGAAATTATGTAAAATAGTTTTTTATGCTTCAGAATGCCCATAATAACGTATTATCTGCGCCACAAATACTTGTTGTTTTCCGCTTTGGTACCAATGAAAAACTCTAGCAAATGATGAGACACCACAACTGCGGTGAACATACTGACCAAAACACCCAAACCAAGCGTCAAGGCAAAACCTTTCACGAAATCCTGGCCAATGCTATAGAGCACCAATGAGGAGATCAGTGTTGAGAAGTTGCTGTCGCGGATGGATGTCCATGCTCGCTTAAATCCTTCAGATACCGCAATGCTGAATGTTTTATCCGCACGCAGTTCTTCTTTCATACGCTCAAAGATCAGGATGTTTGCGTCCACCGCCATACCGACAGAGAGGACAAAACCCGCGATGCCGGACAGGGTAAGTGTCACCGGCAAAAGCTTAAAGATAGCCAGAGTGATCACCGCATATACCAGCAATGCAAGAGAAGCTACCAATCCTGCCATCCGGTAATAAAACAGCATAAAGAGGATGACAAAAACAAGCCCCGCCAAACCTGCCTCAATGATCTTCGTCAGTGAATCCTGGCCGAGAGAAGCGCCGACGGTATTTTGGCTGATTAGCGTAATAGGCACCGGCAAAGCGCCGGCATTCAGATCTTCCACCAAGCTTTTCG
>JAJYZQ010000037.1 GCA_021799835.1 bacterium
CTATGGTGCGCGCGCAGATCGCCACCCTTCTAGGCGTTGGTGAAGATGAGATTATGGAAGTATCCGCGAAAGACGGCACGAATGTGGAAGCAGTGCTGCAGCGCATCATTGAGCGTATTCCCGCGCCTCAGGTGGATGAGACCATCACTGCACCGCGCGCACTCATCTTTGATTCCAAGTTTGATGCGTTCAAAGGCGTCATAGCGTATGTTCGCGTGTATAATGGTACATTCTCCCGAGACAACCCTATGGTGTTTATGCGCTCAGGCCTCAAGAGCGATATTTTAGAAGTGGGATTTTTTTCTCCTGAGCTGCGCGAGAAAAAAGAACTTGCTGCAGGAGAGATCGGATATGTCGCAACAGGCCTCAAGCAAATAGAAGGGGTGAAGATCGGCGACACCCTGACGGATTTCCGTGATCAGATATTGCCTGATCAAGTTCTTGCCGGCTACAAGGAGCCGCAACCTATGGTATTTGCCAATATTTTTCCGCAGAGCGAGGGAGAGGAACGGCAAAGCAGTGATTTCAATGTGTTGAAAGACGCACTAGCCAAACTGACGCTCAATGATTCATCTATCTTCGTTGAGCAGACAAGCAGCGAAGCATTAGGGCGCGGTTTCCGCTGCGGCTTTTTGGGAATGCTGCATCTTGATATTGTTGTAGAGCGGCTGAAGCGGGAGTATCAATTGGAGATCGTGGTGACCTCGCCCAGCGTTCTCTATAAAATTCTAGATCGGCGCACGAATACCGAAGAACTGGTCTATTCGCCATTTGAATATGATCCCAACATCGCTGTATACATCCAAGAGCCGTATGTGCGCTTGGAAATTGTCACACCGAAAACATATTTGGGATTTGTAATGAAAGTATTGGACAGCATCCGCGGCATTTACCAAAACACCAGCTACTTGGATGAAGATACGCTGGTCATTGTGTATGAAGCGCCGCTTGCGGATATCATTACGGATTTCTACGACAAGCTGAAAAGCGCGAGTTCTGGCTACGCATCGCTCAGCTATGATATAATTGACTGGCGGACGAGCGACTTAGTGCGCCTGGACATTTTGATCGCCGGAGAACTTTTTGAGTCGTTTTCTCAAATTGTCCCACAGCAAAAAGCAGCTGCCAGAGGGCGGGCAACGCTGCTTAAGCTTAAGGAATTTTTGCCGCGGCAATGGTTTCAGGTCACGTTGCAGGCAGCAGTTGGCGGAAAGGTTGTTGCGCGGGAAGATATCGGCGCGTTGCGCAAGGATGTGACGGGATATCTTTATGGCGGAGACTATTCACGAAAGCGAAAACTCTTGGAAAAGCAAAAGAAAGGGAAGAAAAAGATGAAATCACTTGGCCGTGTGCACATTCCTTCCAGTGTGTTTTTGGATATTTTGAAGAAGTAATGCACGGTGTCTCTTTGTCATCCTGTTAGGATTGCGGACGAAATCAATAGAACGCGGGCGCAATGAGAAATGCGAACATCCCAAGTACCGTGATAATGACGATAATGGCCCAAACGATGTTGAGTAATTTTTTGTGCCGTGATTTCATAGATAAAGGGGGAAAGGCTTATGAATACGCGCAACACCACAACCAATAAAGAATCTGTATGGGCGCGACCGTGGGTAAGCTATGCGCTTGCTACGGTAGGGCTGGTGCTCTTGTTTGGCATTGGCAAAGCTGCCTATACTGATTATACGGTACTGCAAAACCTCAGGCAGGTCAACGCTTCGGTATCCGCCGCTCAACAGCAAAAGCAAAAACTTTCCAGCTCTGTGGATTATTACAGCTCGCCGGCATTCTTGGATGAATACGCAAAGAATATTCTTAATCTCAAATCGCCCAATGAACACGTCATCATTTTCAGCAGTGGCGCTGCGGAAAACACGTTTCCCGCTACGCTTGATGCTACTGCACCTGCTACAGCAGCCACGGGCAATTGGTGGACAAATTTGGTAAAAAGCATTACAAAACATTGGTAAGCATTGCGGGGTTAGTATAGTGGCAGTACGTTTCCTTCCCAAGGAAAGGGCGCGAGTCCGATTCTCGTACCCCGCTCATAAGGCACATATTGACAAATGCGCAAAACCTCATAGAATGAGGGAACTTTTCACGGGTTCGCCGTATTGTTAAGGGTAATCATTATGTTTGAGAAAGTAACGATTGGCAGCAAAGCTCCGGAAGTATTCAATGTGGTCATTGAGATACCGCGCGGCTCGCACAATAAATACGAATTTGATGAAGAAATGGAAGTGATCAAGCTTGACCGTGTACTCTATTCTCCTTTCTATTATCCCGCGGATTATGGATTTATTCCGGAAACTCGCTCGGAAGACGGCGACCATCTGGATGCATTGGTTATTAGCAGCGATCCTTTGGCAGTTGGCACGGTGGTTTCCGTGCGCGCGATCGGCCTCTTCAAAATGGCGGATGAAAAGGGGACAGATTATAAGGTGCTTGGTGTTGTAGAAAAGGATCCGCGCTTGGCACACATTACTTCCGTTAAAGATATTTCCACACACACCCCTAAAGAGATCGCCCATTTTTTTCAGACCTATAAGACCTTGGAAAACAAGAAAAGCGAAGTAAAGGGCTGGGGGACACTCAAGGAAGCGCTGTCCACCATCCAAAAAGCGCAGAAGAAGTGGCAAAAAGAACTCAAAGCAAAAGCAAAATAACAGTACATTAGTGTAGAGCAAGGATAGTTCACTGGGCGGCAGCAGAATATGCGTTTGAGCGTCTTTTGCCGCCGCTCAGTGAGAAATCCTTACTTAATGAAGGAGTGAGGATTCTCAATAGCACCTTGAAGCCGGAGCTCACGGACGAGAAAATCGCAGAAAGGAGAACAAAGCGGAAAGGAGGTGAGTGCAATGGCCGTGCCAGAAGAGAAGCTGTATCGCGGGGTGATCCAGGAGTGGGCCGCCCAGTATGACCGCTTCATCGGCGCCGTTGCTGCTCGCGATTTAGCCGACAACCTGTCCGACGAGCTTGAACAGGCCACGCAAGCGCAGCAGGAAGCAGCACTGGAATACGCGGATGCAGTTAAGGCATTCCGCGCAACGCTGATCGCAGAGACCACGAATCGCGTTTCTCTCAATATGGAACGCAGCATTGGTGATCTGCGCCAGCATTTCCTTGTTGCTCTGAATGCGCTCGAGCTGGTCCCGGCAGCCCAAGAGCTGGGCGATAACGTGCTGATCACTATCGCGAAGATGGTGACCGGTGCAAGCGCAACGCAACCCCCACAGCCGGTTCTTCCACGCGGAGGCGGGAAGGCTGGCAAGAATGCTGGTAAGAGGAGGCATCGTTGAATGAGTGAATCGTTCCCGGATAATCCTGTGAAAGCAGGGATTGATGCAGAGCGACACAGCTCCGGCTACTAACCCCCACTACTGATAAAAAAGAGTGGGGGTTTTTGCATTCTGCCATGATCTTGCCTTGCTATGTTGCAGTTTCGGCGAAGGATGATGTTCTATAGTGTGGCGCTATAACAGGTGATCATGTTGCCTTGGATGAGTAAGATGGCAGAAGAAGAGAGAGGGATAATAGCTGCCGACGGATCAAGGGGTGAAATAGTAGCGTGCATGATGTTATCGTTCGGATCGGTTTGTGCAACGCTCGCTACACCTTCTGGAGAAAGGTACCAAATGCGATATGGCGAGGCGATAAGGGTGCGTGCGCTGGTCGTGAGATTGAGCGGAATTCTTGTTGTGCCGTCATCGTGGTAGAGCAGGCCTTCATTGATATAATAGATGCCGTTTGCCGTGAGTGCGGGGCGGGAAATGGATCCGTTGTTACTGCCGGTATCCACGACGCGTAACGATCCAGTTGCCGTATTGAGTTCAAGCAATGCTAAACCGCCAACTTGTTTTTGCGCAAGCATCACAGCGAACGTCTCTTCGGCGGTATTTCGTAAGCCAATGAAAAATCCGTTTCTAAAAATTTCAAAACCTTTTGTAAGCGGGAAAATATTTTTGCTCTGCATATCATTGCCGAGAACAGCGATTTGGTCGGGCTGAGAAAAGTCGCCGGATTTCAATAATGCGACGATGTCGCCGTTTTCTGCGGCAGCCGCAGTGACTGCTGTAGCGCCCAATGCGCGCGCATCAAATGTGCCCAGTTCGTGGAATGTGTGCGTATCAAAAGCGATGATGCGAGACATCGGCATACTTGGCTCAATGCTGCCTATGGCGATAATGCGATCGGCCAGCGCCAAGGGTGTTGGAGGAGCCGTGAAAAATGAGAACATACCCAAGTATTCATCACCAGATCTCCATTTTATAATGCCGTTTGGATGCATCACAAATAACCGGCCATACGTGGGATGCACTGCAGGTGCACCCGAAAGGTCTTTGGATGAGATGCCGATGAATGAAAGTTCATTTTGCGCAGTGAGCGTGAGCGGTGAGAGGCGTGCCGTATCCGGCGGATATAATGTGCGGAGCAGTTTACCGCTTTGCTGATTGAGTACGGTGATCGCAGCAGTGGCGTCGTCGGAAACATAGAGTGATGAACTATCTGATATGATATGAACGCCGGAAAGGTCTGTTTGGACAGCCCATGATCTTTGCAATTTTTGCGTACTATCAAACGGTGAGGAATTAGTATGGTGTTCATCGCCAAACGCTGCTGTCCAGCTATAGGGAGGATAATCTCCCGGCTTGGTGAAGAGGAGGGAAGCAGGAGAGGAGAGCGGCGTATGTGGCAGGTCGTCTTTATAAGCAATACGCATTGCAAAGTAATACAGTGCAGTATCGTAACTAAAGCCATCCAGCTCTATTATTTGATCGGCATTTGACTGTACTGCAGGCACATCGCCAGTGATTGCAAACGTGTCGTTGAGCAGTATCGCGTTTGGTAGAGTTGTTTCATTTATAGGTTCAGTGCTGTAATACACCAGGAATTGCGGATCGCGGCCGAGAGAAACATTCGGCGTATGCCAGCTCAATGTTATGCCGTCAAGGTTATCCGGCGTGGCTTTTGCGGTGAGTGTAGTGATGCGGGGGATAGCAATGCCGTTATGTGTGGCGGGTGAGGCATTGATGAAAAAATCATTTGCGCTGTTATCTGTACAAAATCGTTGATGCGGGATATTTTGCTCGTCTTCTTCAGCTGTCGTAGTGTCATACGCATATTTTCTCTGGAGCGATTGATTGTATATTGGCGCAGGAGCGGGGAATGGATCAATGATCGTCGTTCCCTCGCCCCAGCTTATTTGATCGGTGATAGCGGAGGGATCTTCTATGCTTTGTGCTGAAGTAGAAAAAGAAAGTGCAGCGGTTGAATGAGTAAGAAACAAGTTGCCATTTTGTGCAAGATGCAGGGTGGATTGTTCTGTGTCGGGGAGGGTAGCGAATGCGGTAGCAGCAAATTCTGGTGTTGCAATAAGAAAGTATCCGTATGGTGATATATTACAACTGTCGCACAAGTTTTTCTTTGAGAATTTTCCAGTGGATGATGATGCGCTGAGATACTGTATTGCATACGAAGACAGATCCACTGG
>JAJYZQ010000038.1 GCA_021799835.1 bacterium
CGGTAAACAGACATGCTGTATACTGATACGTTATCAGGGCGTTTTTATTATGCATTACAGCGGCATTCTGCAAAGATCGGACAGAAAAAATCCTTCTTTCACTCTTATAGAGCTCCTGATCGTCGTGGCGATCATCGGCATCCTTGCAGCACTCATTATAGTTTCTGTAACTACCGCCGCATCTCATGCGCGTGATGCACGACGATTATCTGATGTGAGGACATTAGAAAATGCATTAGCACAGTATTATATTGATAATGGTTCATATCCAGCTGTTGCTTTTAATACTTGCCAGACGAATAATGTTACCAACTCTTTACAAGTTTTAGTTACTGATGGCTTGTTGCAATCTTTGCCTCAACAACCACTCCCACATTGGAGTACTGGAGATTATTGTGGAGATCTGAACTATACCTATGGCAGTCCTGATTGGTGGTCGGGTCAAGGTGGTGTATATGCAAATGCAAAATACCGTATAGAATTTTCTTTAGAGAGTCAGTTAGGTAACACACAGGGTTTTAATATTTCATCATCCTGGTTCCCCACGCCAAATGGGAGGTGGGGCTACTCTGTAGATCCGAGTTAAGTATTGATTTGAGCTGATTATGTAGCAGAAATTTATACTTGCATAGAAGACAATAATATAGCACAGAATAAAAAAGAATCTTGCTGTGTGGCAAGGTTCTTTTTTATGAAATTGCTTTAAAATCTAAAGCATCAGTGTTTCTGATGGTCCGGGATTCCTACCTTTGCGGGAACAACAGAAAGAGGGGCGAGAATAACACAAAGGAAAGTTGGGAACGACAAAAAGGATATGATGTGGAGATGACAAAAGGGGTTCGGAATGACTCCCGGTATCACGGCACTAGCCGCTTGACGTCGCGGGGAAAGAGAATAGCTTCTTTGACCGTTTCTAGGCCGAGGAGTTTGTATACGATGCGCTCGGAGCCCATACCCCAACCGCCGTGAGGCGGCATAGCATATTTGAATGCTTGAAGATAGAAATCAAACGACTCTGGGTTAAACCCATGTTTTTTTAAGCTGCTTATTAGTTGTTCGTACTTATGAATGCGTTGTCCGCCGGTGGCAATCTCTATGCCGCGGAAGATAAGGTCAAACCCCTCGGTCACGGAAGGATCTTTTTTGTTCGGCATGGTATAGAATGGCCGCTCATCAGTGGGGTAGTGGGTAAGGAAGACAAAGTCCGATCCCAGTTCTTCAGCAGCATACCGCCCAACAAGCCGTTCGCCCTCGGGGTCAATATCAGTGTCTGCGGGAATCTCATAACCATACTTTTCTTTGATAGTACGCTTCGCATCGGCAAGCTTGAGTGAAGGGATTTTTTTGGGCACTGCCGGAACTGTAGCGCCGTATGCGGCAAGTTCGTTTTGATTATGCTTTGCTATTTGAGCAAAAATATGCGCCATAACTTTGGTGAGCACTTTCTGGATGTCGGAGAAAGTTTTGATATATGCCATTTCCGCGTCCAAGCTGATATACTCATTGACATGGCGAGTGGTAAAGTGTTTCTCTGCGCGGAATACTGGGCCGATCTCAAATACCCGCTCAAACGCGCCGGCACACATTTGCTTATAGAACTGAGGGCTTTGCGCGAGGAATGCTTCCTGTTCAAAATATTTTACTTTGAAAAAGTTTGATCCGCCTTCTGTTGCTGCACCCAGAATCTTCGGCGTTTTAATTTCCTGAAAGCCAAGCTTTTTCAAAGCTTCTGCATAGGATTGGATAACCGTGTCATAGATGGCGAATATAGCTTTTACTTTTTCGTGGCGGATAGTGAGCGGCCGATAATCCAACAATGTAGTGAGCTGCAGGTTGAGATCATTTTTGGACATATCAAACGGCAATTCCTCAGTCGGCTCGTTAATCACGTTCAGCGCGGCGATTTTTACCTCTACGCCATGCGGCGCACGCGGCTCGGCTTTCACTTCTCCGGTGAGCCGAATAACAGAGCCGGTTTTTGGCAAAACATCCAGATGTTCACCTACGCATTGCGTGAGGCCGTATTGGTCTTGAAGGATGACAAACGTAATGCCGCCAAGTTTGCGGATATTGTATACGCGGCCTTCCATCATAATGGTTTTGCCGAGGTATTTTGCGAGTTCCGTGCTGTATGTCCGTTTCATAATAATGAATGGTTAGTAATGTGGTATTCTCTTACGCAGAATATGAAATGTCAAATGACGTTAGTTATTCCGAGCGTATGCGAGGAATCTCCCTTGAAATTACTTCAATGTTTTCGTATGCTTCTGCCGCCATTCGGCAATTTTTTTATGGTCGCCGGAAAGAAGTATGGCGGGAACACGAAGTTTTTTCCCGCTCACATTAAGCACTGCGGGGCGCGTGTACTGCGGGTATTCCAGTGTGGGGCCGGACTGTGCCGGTGCATAGCTTTCCTCTGCTAAAGACGTGGCATTGCCAAGCACTGCGGGGATCATACGAGAAACAGCATCCACCACGACCATTGCTGCAAGTTCTCCGCCGCTCAATACATATCGGCCGATAGATAGTTTTTCATCAATAAATTTCGTGACACGCTCATCAATGCCCTCGTATCGTCCGCAAATAAGAATGATTTGCCGGTGATTTGCATAGCGGATCGCCCGTTCCTGAGAAAATTCTTTTGGCGCGGGAGAGAGCAAAATGATTTTTTTGTCCGCGCGCGGAATGCGCGCAGTTTTTTTTAGCACATCTTGGAGTGCGGCAAGCACCGGCTCTGCTTTCATTACCATACCGGCACCCCCGCCGTATGGCACATCATCTGCTGTGCGATGTTTGTCTGTGGTGTAGTCGCGGATATTCCAGATATGGATAGCAATGGCATTGCGTTCCTGTGCTTTGCCCAAAATGCTTTGGCGAAAATAGTCGCCGAACGCTTCCGGAAACAAAGTAAGAATATCAAAGCGAATAGGAGAGTGTTTTAGTTTCATAGGATAACAATCAAAAAGCCGCCCCGCTTAGGGGACGGCTTTTATCAAGTACTTCTCGTAATCTTAAAGGTCAAGATCGTCAGCCAAGCTGCTTTTTCGGTTTTCCCGAGTTTCCCGAGTGGATCCGGTCGGCTCTTCAATCTTCAAATTGACGCGGGCGTTATTCTTGATGCCGACGATCCGCAAGAGCGTCCTGATGGCACGAGCTGTAGAGCCCTGCCGTCCGATGATAGCGCCCATATCTTGCGGATTTACTTTCAGCGTCAAGAGAACTCCCATCTCATCAATATTCCGCTCAACCTTTACATCCTCGGGGTTATTTACTAAGGCTTTGACAACGAACTCTAAAAAATCCTGATCTGGTTGCATAAATCCTTTTCTGGATAACTAATACAAACGGGGAGGCAATAACTAATGCGAGACCTCGACCTTTTGCAGGGTTGCTACACTTTGGTAAATCGTAGCATTAGGCATAGCTGCTTTTGGTAAGCCGTAGCTTTATGCGTAGGCTACTTGTATAGTATTACAAAAAAGGAATAGGGTGTCAATGAAACAAATACTAATGATCAATTTTTCTGCGCACCGCGGCGTCCATTTTTTGGTGATGTAATTTTCTGCTAAAGCGGTGCGCTTCATTGCGAAGGGTAGTGACCGCGTATTGAATAGGGCGGGGGAGGCTGGTGAGCGGAATAAAACGATGTTCTGTGGGAAGATAGAGGCGGTCGGGATCTTTGGCGATGCCGATCAGCGGAATATCTTCGCCGTATGCATGCAATACCGTAAGTGCTGCAGAGCATTGGGTTTGTGCACCATCTACAATAATAAGGTCGGGTTTCGGCCAGTAGTTGCGCGCGTCTTTTCGCCAATGGTTGGCGCGCCGGCTGATGACCTCGGCGATCATTGCCGGATCGTTTGGCTGATGGACCGTCTTAATAGAAAAATAGCGATAGTGAGAGCGCTGAATATTATCATCTTCCCATACTGTCAGAGATCCCGTGGCATATTTTCCGCCAATGTTTGCAATATCATAGCATTCAATGCGGTTTATTGCGGGAGGTGTGGCATCGCCGAATACTAATTCCCAATCTTTTTGGCTGATAATTTTAGGGAGGTGCGTAAAATGGGACGTGGTGTATTTATGGGTAAAAATATTCTCTAAACCTTCTTTTTGTTTTTTGAGTGTTGCGGCGGCGGCAAAATCATAGACGTCGGCAGCTTTTTGCATACGCGCGGTGAGGAGTGCGATCATTTTTTTTGTATTGCCCTTGAGCACTGATTTGATCGCAGTGATATTCCGGCGGTACTGATCAGTGCGTGCAGCGATTTCTTCTGCAGTATAGTGATGTTCGGGGTGTTTCAGACAGCAAACACCCAAACAATTGCCCAGCTGTGCTTGTTGGCAGGGGCGGGTATGCGCGGTCGTGCATGTGCAGTAGGGAAAAACTTTCCGCAACGCCGCAAGCGCCGCTTGCAATCCTGTGCCATCAGTAAATGGGCCGATATATTCTTTCACGGGCATACCGTGAAGCCGCGTAGTGGAGAGTGTTGCAGCATTCGGCTGGTGAGTAACAAAAATTTTTGGGAGCGGGTGTTTGGTGATGACCACGAAGGAATAATTCTTGTCATCGCGCATCAGAATGTTGTACCGAGGCGTGTATTTTTTGATAAGTTGAGATTCCAGGATAAGCGCCTCAATGGGTGTTTGCGTAATATGCGTGTGAATGGCGGCTATTTCGCCGACCATTTGTTGTTTGGCGGCGCTTAATGCAGCCGATCGGGCAAAGTATGACCGCACTCTGCTTTTCAGAGATGTTGCCTTGCCGACGTAGATAATAGTGCCCGTGCGGTCCAGGAATTGATACACACCCGGGCTTGCGGGAAGGGCAGCAAGAGTTTTTTGGAGATTTTTCGGGCGAAAAGAGATCATAAGACATTTGGTCGTTCTCTACGGACCCTTGACAAGATTACTAGGGTAAATAAAATCGTAAAATTGCGTTTTCAATGCAATTCCATCCGTGGCATACTGCCTTGCGGAAGGATTTTTTGGTTTTGCGATGCGTATAGTTGAATATGCATATCATCAGTAATATCACTAAGAGATAACATCCTTAACTTTCTCCTTTCCTGTTCTTCGTTTGAGATTTCCGCCTGCGCGGGCCTGCCTGCCGGTAGGAAGGAATGACACAGGAAGAAAGTGGGAATGACACGAGAAAATTATATGAACATATCAGTCAGTGCAGATACACTATTTTCACTTTGGGGGCTCCCCATCACCAATACCTTGCTGATGACCTGGGCGGGAATGGCAGTACTTGCTTTGGCAGCGCTTATTCTCGGCTGGAAAATACGAATGGTCCCGGATGGCACGCAAAATGCGGTGGAAGCGGTATTTGATGCGGTACTGGATCT
>JAJYZQ010000039.1 GCA_021799835.1 bacterium
CTATCTGTGTCTGGTCATTGCGCTGGTGTTCCAACCTTCCCAGGTTCAAGCGGTTATCGTTCCTTTGCGGCATGCTATGGAAGCGGCGTTTTTTCTCGCAGTATGTGGAGTGTCTGGCCTTGTACTCGGGATGTATAATGTCGCTCGCCACATCTGCTATAGCCGTCAATGAGCAAAGCCAAAGAGCAACCGCGTAGTACCTTGTGAAGCCCCGTCATTCTGGCGGGGCTTTTGTTTATTTATCATCTTGACTTTGTCATCCTAAACCTGCCTACCCGCTTCAAGATTCCCGCTTTCGCGGGCCTGCTTGCCGGTAGGCAGGAATGCTTGTTTTAGGATTTCATACTTGACATATTGCTATTTTAATTATATAACTCCTTATTCCACATAAGGAGGGATTTGCTATGCGTGACCGTGGTGCCATGGTAATGTTGGATCCTGACAAAAGTCGACAGATCTCACCTGATGGTGTGGTTGCTCGACAGACTACCGCAGTGGAGCGCGATGAACTCCTGCTCGCCCAGATCAAGGGCTGGAAGGATTCGTTCATTGAGAAGCCAACAACCGGCGTTCTGCTGATCGTCATCGGTGGAGCAGGATTCGCACTGTTCACCGGTCCGTTGATGGGGCTTCTGGCGACCTGTGGCCTGTCTGTCTCTACCTCTACGCTTATCGGTGGAAAGCTGCTGACCCTCGGCATTGCCTATGGTGGTGGTGTTATGACGATTGACGGCATTCAAAACGCGCGCCGGCGGTTCTCGCGCAAAAAGTAGCTCCTTAAGCAGTGCAATGCGCATCGCTTTCAGCCCCACGGTTCCGCCGTGGGGTTTTCTTTAAGTACTTGACACTATTTATAAATAGTTGTATAATAGTACTATCAAGCTTAGAGGAGGGATTGTTCCTTGAGTAAATGGACGGGAAGGAAGAAGTATCGGAGCAGCAGGGTCCAGCGCTTAGCAACCACCCTGGGAGTCAGTGGAACCGTTGTGGTGATAAGTGGCGTTATAGCGCTTACCACCCTACGCACCATCTGGCTGCCGATCACGTGCGGCGTTCTCTTTCTCTTGAGTGGCTTCATTGCCACGCTTGCAGGGAGAAAAATCCGGAAAATCGTTGCGCCAGAGCCTATCAGCCGCGAAGAGCGACTGGAGTGGATCACTGGTGTCGGTGGAGTGGTCTCGGCTCTCGGATTCCTTGAGGTGCTCCTATGGGTCTGGACGAGATACGATCCAGACTATGCGAGAATGCCCGTGACCAGTATCGCTTATCCGGTGGTAGGCAAACCATCGCCGGAGGCGATTCTCATCATTGGCGTTGTCGTAGTGATCATGAGCACCGTCGCCATTATTGCGGAGCAGCGACTGGAAAAGCTGCGCCGCGATGTAAACCCCCACTTTCAGTGAAAGTGGGGGTTCTTTCGTTGTGTCTGCGTATATTTTTTAATGATCACTCGCTCTGCAACTCTTCTTGCACAGTGGAGCGCAGCTTGATCAGTTTTGTTGATTCGGTGATCTGCATCCAGAGGAAGCACCAGCCCCAGACGGCGAGGATCATCGTGAGCGGAATGCGATTCATCAGTAATCCAAAGTATGCCATAATGCTCGCTACCGCCGAAGCGCTCAAGGTAGCAATAATAACCTGTTTGCTGGGAAGAAACCGCCACCAGTGTTCAGTAGTGTGCGCCACATAGACCAGCATATCGCCGGAAATGATAAGCTTGAGGAAAAAAGCGGTTTGGATAATATTCAACGGGTAGTGATTGATCCACAAGAAGAAGAATAAGATCAAGCTATTACATATGCCCGCCAAGCCAAAGAGCAAACCCCTGCCAAATCGTTCTTTCGTGTTCATTTTTTCCGGCTTGGTCACATATTTTACATGGTTGAAGGCCAGCGATATGATCGGCAGATCATTCAGGAATGCAATAATGATCAATTGCAGCGGAGAGAGCGGATAATTTTTGATAATAATGCCCAAAACAAAAACGGTGATGATCAGGCGAAAGCTTTCAGATATCCGGTACAAGGAATAACTATACAGGCGGGCAAAGATCTTTCGTGCTTCAATAAACGCATCCTTAATGACGCCAATGCCATACGAGAGCAACACAATATCCGCAGCGCTCTTGAGTGCATCCACGGCATTTTTTACAGCAATACCAATATCTGACGCTTTGACCGCGGGAATATCATTTACACCGTCACCGGTCATCGCAGTAAGGTATTTTTTCTTGGAGAGCTCCAGAATGTCCAATTTATCTTTTGGCAATACTTCAGCAAATGCCGCAGTGCGACTAAATGCATCAAAATCCATTGCACCTTGGGCGAAATCTTTACGAGTCACCACATCGCCCTTCATACCAAGCTCTTCAACGTCACTTTTAGCAATAGCGTAATTGTCACCGGTGATCATCTTGGTGCCAATGCCATTATTGCGCATAAAGTCCAATATATCTTTTGCATTAGACACCAGGGGATCGGCAAGCGCAATCAGGCCGATCAGTGCCATATCTTTTTCTTCCGTGCCGGGCTTGATCGCAACGCCCAACATCCGATATCCTTTTTGTGCTGCAGCATCCAATTCATACTGGAATTTGTTGGCATCATACGAAGCGGAGTCAGACAGTTCTTGAATAATCTGTGGTGCGCCGACGGTTATGGTGTACGTAATGCCGTCTATAGTTGCTTGTGCAGTTTCCCGTTTGCGTTCAGAATCGGCAGGGATAAAAGATGCTGCGGGCGACATCGCGATGCCGAGCGCTTTGCTTTTTGCAGCGATAGCCGCATCAATGGCGTTTTTCTCCCATTCCTGGGCTGCTGCGGCTGCATACGTCATCAATTGCTGTTCGGAATAATTGCCCAAGAGAACGATGTGTGCTACGGAGATCTTATTTTCCGTTAATGTGCCGGTCTTGTCCGTGAGCAGCATTTGGATGTTTGCAAGATTTTCCAGTGCTGAAAGCCGCCGGACAATAACTTTCTTTTCTGCAAGGCGCCGCGCGCCGATCTGCAGAATCAGTGTCATTACCGTAGGGAGCGCTATCGGTATGCCGGAGATGAGCAATCCCAGATCCAGGCGAAGCAGGTCAAGAAAGGGAAAATGATTCAGGAGAAAATATGCAGTAAGAATAGCTGCTGCGCTGAGCGCTATGATCATCAGGAATTTTGAAATAGACAGAATGTCGCGTTCCAAGTCGCTGCGTTTGGTGTACCGTTCCACGAGTAGCAGTGTTTTGCCGAAGTAGGTTTTTTTGCCGGTTGCAGTGATCTGCGCATGGCCGAATCCTTGAGTGACAAATGTTCCGGAGTAGAGTGTATCGCCGATATTTTTGCTTTGTGGCAATGATTCACCGGTAACCGTGGATTGGTTGATGCTGAGAATATTTTGGTCCAGCACTTTGGCGTCTGCCGGGATAAGGTCGCCGACAGAAATTTCAATAACATCATCCGGCACCAGATCTCCAGAAGGAATTTTTACCCATTTGCCGTCGCGGAGAACCTTTACCATCACCACAAGCTTCTTCTGCAATTCAGCGATAGCATTGTCCGCTTGGTGCTCCTGCCATGTCTGCACGCCGAAATTTAACAGTGTAAGAGCAACGATAAAATAGAAGTCAAAAAACTTGCCTAAAAATAACGACAAAAAGGCCGCAGCAAGCAGCATAAGAGTGATCGGGGAGATGAGCCACGAAAAAAACTTTTTCCAAAAACTCTTCTTTTCTTCTTCCAGAATATTTTTTCCGTATCGCTGTTCTTTTTCTTGCGCTTGGGCTGTGGTTAATCCTTGATACGGCATAACAGATGAGAAGTAATGCTACAAGATGCTATTATATCATACGTCTATGCATTTGTGTACCACAGGGAAGCACATACCAATAAACATTCAGGAATATATAACCTACGCCTCTCTCTATCATTATGGTTCATAAAAAAATAATGCACCACATTTACCATATATTTCAGTATATGATATACTATATGAAAGGTCGCGGTATTTATGTAACGCCGCCTACTCGCGGTACTCATAATTATGGACGACAACAAGCCAACATGCCAGAAATGCGGGCATAAGCATAACCCCGGGGAACCGTGTGGTGAATGCAATTGTGAAGGATAGCAGAGAAAACTTCGCTTCGGCGGGCGGAATTCCCCCCGAACCTCCCTTCCGCCCGCCGAGCCAATCGCGCGCAAAATCAGTTCGGATTTTTTCAAATACGCACAACCATTATTAATAGGACAGCAAATTGCTGTCCTATTAATAATGGCGGAGGGTAGAGGACTCGAACCCCTAAGGGCTTGCGCCCACCGGTTTTCAAGACCGGCGCAATAGCCATTCTGCCAACCCTCCAGACAATCCCGCTAACCATAAAAGATCAGATAGAGTTTGGCGGGATAGGTGGATTTTGTATAGTATTACAATCCCAGATGCTCAAATACTTTTTCGTTGCGAATAACGTCGGCAGTATATGCCTGTAATGCGGGGAGGTCAATCTTTGCTAACGTCTCTTTGGCATTATCAGTGAAGCGCAAAATGTCGCTATTGATGCGGTCCTCAATCTCCTTATCGGTAGCAAGAAGATTTTCCAGTGCGGCAATCTTGCGGAGCATAATGCCATACTTCAATTTCCTTTCCGCTTGCGGTTGAAAATCTTTGATGATATCTGCTGCAGTTTTTTGTGTGTCAGTAAGGTAACGCTCAAAGTCCATGCCGCTTTCTGTAAGCCGCTGCGCGAAATCCTGCAGCATGCGCTGTTGCTCTTCTGCCACAAGAGAGGCGGGGAGCGGGAATGAAACAGATTTATTCAGTTCATCCAAAAATGCTGTGCGCTTCTTTTCCCGCACTTCTTGCTGCTTCTCAGTCTCTAATCCGCTTTTGATGCTGGACTTGAGATCCGCCACCGTTTGAAATGCGCCAAGCCGCTGCACGAACTCATCAGTCATTTCAGGCAATACGAGTTCCTCAGTGCTGGTCACGGTGAGGTGCAGCTGCGCTTCTTTTCCGGCGATATTTTTGACCAGATAATCTTTGGGCATCGTGATCGTGATGTCTTTTTCTTCTTTATCGGTCATACCGGTCAACGCTTCGGTGATGCCAGCGATCAGCTTGGTCTCGCCAAGGATAGCGGTTTGCTGTTCTGCCGGCATCTGCTCGCCAGCAATAGTCACGTGATAGGCGAAATGTGCGACATCTCCTGTTTGCAGCGGGCGGGAAATGCCGCGGGTCGTGGCGCGGGATTTTTGGAGATAGGCAAGTGCCGCGTCAACATCTTTAGCAGTGATGCGCTCAGGAGATTTTTTTGCAGTGATCTCTGCAGC
>JAJYZQ010000040.1 GCA_021799835.1 bacterium
GTCTTTCCCACGCCCGCACCGCCAAAGAGGCCGCTTTTGCCACCCTTTATCATAGGACAGATCAAGTCAATCACTTTAATGCCAGTTTCCAGTACTTCGGTTTTAACGGTCTGCTGTGCAAAATCAGGTGCCGCGCGATGAATGGGAGAACGTTTGATCGCATCGGGAAGCGGCGCATGGTCATCAATATGTTCGCCCAGCACATTAAAGAGCCGGCCAAGCACTTCCTTGCCTACCGGCACGACAATAGGGTGACCGGTATCGGTCACTTCCATCCCCCGCCGCACGCTATCCGTACTGCCCATAGCAATGGCACGCACTCGATTCAAGCCAAGATGCTGTGCTACTTCAAGCGTTAATGATTGATCAAGTGCTGTTGCTATGGTCAAAGCATTCAGGATGTTCGGCAAGCGCTCGGCAAAATCCACGTCCACTACCGGCCCCATTACTTGCGCTACTTTTCCCTTGTTTGTTTTATCTGGCATATATTTGGTTGATTACATTAATCGCATCAAAAATCTACGCGTTGTCCATCACCTCTTTGCTGCTCGCCACCTCAATAATGTGCCGCGTAATAATGGCCTGCCGTGTTTTATTGTACGCCATTTGCAAGCGGCCGTGGAGATTTTTTGAATTATCGCTGGCATTTTTCATTGCAAGCAGGCGGCTGGAATGCTCAGCGGCATTGGTTTCCAAAATGATGTGATAGAGCTGCGCCTCAAGAAGAAACGGGATGGTTTGATTCAATAACGCTTCAGCAGGCACATCAAAATTATACGGCGCGGACGCAGAAGGCAAAGAGACATCTGTTTCATTTTGCACCGCACCGACTGCATAAGTCAACGTTTCTCGCAGCGCTTCCGGAGAGGACGGCAGGATTTGCATTACCGTAGGATGGTTGAGAAATGAAGAAATAAATTTGCTATAGGCCGCATACACTGATTTATACTCCCCTGTGCGGGCAAATGCGTTGGTTACAAAGTCCGCGAGATCCCGCACATCGTCCAGCACCACTGCATCGCCGAAGCTTTCTCGTTCCCATACGATCGGCACGCCGCGTGCGGCGAAAAAAGAAACTGCTTTTTTGCCCACTGCAACAATCTCCACATCAGTGTGCGTGCGATAAAATTCCAATGCAATCTTAAGAATGCCTGCATTGAATGATCCGCACAGTCCTTTGTCCGACGCAAGCACGATCAGCATAGTCTTCTGTGCATGCAGCGGCTCATTGAACCACACGATATCCCTGCTCTCTATGGATGAAGCGGAAAAGTTGAGCAAAATTTGCATCGCCGCAAAAGAAAATGGCCGTGCAGCAAGCGCTTTCGTTTGCGATCGGCGCATTTTATTGACCGAAACCATTTCAATGGCTTTCGTGATCTGATGAATGTTATGGGTAGCGCGAAGCCGCGCTTTGAGGTGTTTCAGTGATGCCATACGTGAATGCTATCTATTTTTCAGTTGCCGCGGACGCTTCATGGGTAGCGTTGAATATCTCTCCAAAGTCCCGCAGAACTTTTTGCATTTTTTCTTCTGTTTCTGCGGTAAGCTTAGGGTTTGTGTTGATCTCTTCTGCTAAGTGCCGCTGGGATGAGCGGAGATACGCTAAGAATTGTTCGTGCCACTCACCGATGCGCTCTACTGCCACATCATCCACAAAACCGCGTGTGCCCGCATAAATAACCATTGCCTGTTCGGCTATGGACAAGGGGTCGTACTGGCGCTGGTTAAGAATCGCCATCAAGCGCTGGCCCTTATCCAGTTTCTTTTTGGTTTCCGGATCCATATCGGAACCGAACTGCGCAAACGCTGCAAGCTCGCGAAATTGCGCAAGATCCAACTTCATTCTGCCCGAGACCTTTTTCATAATATGGGTCTGCGCGTTAGAACCCACGCGGGATACAGAGAGCCCTACGTTGATTGCCGGCTTAAATCCCTGATGAAAGAGATCCGACTCCAAAAATATCTGGCCATCAGTGATAGAGATAACATTTGTCGGCACATAGGCGGAAATATCTCCCGCTTGCGTTTCAATGATGGGAAGAGCAGTGAGTGATCCACCGCCTTTCTGCTGATTGAGCTTTGCCGCGCGTTCCAAGAGCCGCGAGTGCAGATAAAATACGTCACCCGGATACGCCTCACGGCCTGGCGGGCGGCGCAACAACAAAGAAAGTTCGCGCCACGCAACGGCGTGTTTAGAAAGATCATCATAAATGACTAATGCATCTTGGCCGTGGTCGCGAAAATATTCACCCAATGTACACCCTACATACGGCGCGATATAGATATGTGCAGCGCTTTGTGCGGCACCGGCATTCACCACGATGGAATATTTCAGAGCACTGTGTTCGGCAAGTGTGCGCACGAGCCGTGCGGTCTTCGCCTCTTTTTGGCCGATCGCCACATAAATACAAACAACTGGTTTCACAGCACCGCGTTTTTTTTGATTGATGATGGCATCTAAAACCAATGCGGTCTTGCCGGTTTGCCGATCGCCTAAAATAAGCTCGCGCTGGCCTCGGCCGATCGGTATCATACCGTCAATTGCGGTAATGCCGGTTTGCAAAGGCGTTTCAACACCTTCGCGGTCTACCACGCCGGGCGCAGGATTTTCCAGAGGATATGCAGTATCCGGAGCAATGCTTCCTTTACCATCTAGAGGATTACCCAAGACATCAATCACCCGACCCAGAAAATTTTTACCTACATTGACGCTAAATAGTTTGCCGGTAGAGCGCACCAGATCGCCTTCTTTAATTTTTGTATAATCGCCAAATACAATGATGCCCGCCTTGTCTTCTTCCAAATTGAGCACCATACCAGTGATTGGCTCATACGGATTGTTGGCGTTTTCACCGAAATTCTTCGGCTCAATAAGCACCTGTTCTCCAGCACCCGCTTCGGATAAGCCACCAGCTTGAATGATGCCTTCGCTTACTTCAATAACTTCGCCGATGTTCTCTTGCGTGACGGTGCTTGACCACTCGGCAATGCCGGTCTTTAAATTTTGGAGCACTTCTTCCGCTGCTGCGGAAAACGTTGTCGGTTTTTCCATAGTATTTAATGGGTTAATCGCGTTTTCATTTCATTGAGCTGCCGGCGAGAACTCGCATCGATCAGCCAGTTTTTATAGCGCACGATGATGCCACTTATGAGTGACGGGTCGTGATGCAAACGGATCGTCCCACGGAATTGCAATGTGTGGGTGATATGATGAGCAAGGTGTTCCGTCAGGGTCTCGGCGGTATAGATGTCTACCGCTTCTTCGCGGCCGGCTTGATCAGCAACCATGCGCGCGACAATAGGCAAGAGCGCAATATCATGGCGCTGATGCAGAATATCCACCAGCTCTAACCACACACGCTCGGCAGGAACGCCAAAAACACGGGTTTTGCGGAAAAAGAATCGTGAGTAGCGCACTAGTTTCTTTTTTTCTTTCTTGGTGATGATCATTATTTTTTTCTGTCATCCTGAACCTGCCTGCCGGTTCACCTCGCTAAAGCTTTGGCGAAGGAGGATGGGCAGGCTCAGGATGACGCAGATGATATAAATGCCGATATTCTTAAATTACGCAGTGCGTTCCGCTTGACGGCTTTCCGCAACATCACGAAGCGCGTGCTCTATGATCCGGTCATTCATTTCTGTTGAAAGCTGCTCGCGGATGACCCTCTCTGTTGCCATGACGACCATCGCAGCGATCTCTTCTTTGGTCGCGCGGAGCATCTGTTCCTTTTCTGCAGCAAGCGTTTGCTTGCCTTCTGCCAGCATTGCCTGGATCTTTTCTTGAGTAAGCGCTGCCATCTCCTGCTGCAGCGCCTCGCTCTGTTGTTTTGCGGCAAGAAGAGTGTCACTCGCTTCTTTTTTTGCATGTGCCACGATCTCCTCACGCAGATGCCGGATACTTTCCATTTCTTGCTCTATCTCATCAACTTTCTGCATACTTGCAGCAATCTTCTGCCGGCGTGCTTCCAATACCTGCAATATCGGCTGGTATAAAAAGCGCTTGAGGATATATAAGAGCACGAGAAAATTCACGATCTGCAGCAACAGAACTTCCCAATTGACTCCTAATTTTGTCAGTGTTTCGGTCATAGGATTCTACCTCGCGGCATTACAAGAATTTGATAATCAAGCTAATGACCAAGGCATAAATGGCGAGCGCTTCCGCGAATGCAATGCCTAAGATCATCACGGATTGCACCTTACCGGCTGTTTCCGGATTTCTGCTGATCGCCTCTACAGCTTTTGCGCCAATAAGCCCAATGCCGATGCCCGGACCCATTACGCCCAAACCGATCGCCAATGCGGAGGCGAGAAGCTGTGCTGCTTGTGTTGACATACGTTATCTTTCAGCCGATTCGCCCTTACCGCAGTAACAGCGAACAGCCATAATTTAATTGATTATTGATGTGCTGATGTGTGGATCTCTGCAACGGGCGCTTGCGGCAATGATCTATACGCTTTGATCTTGCTGGATAGGGGCTCTGCCGCTTCCTGCCGTACCCGATTATCCGGCGTACGCTCTTCCTCTTCCGTTTCTTCCACGGCAATCCCCATAAACACTGCCGTCAGCCCCGCAAATACCACCGCCTGTATGGCACCCACAAACAATTCCAAAAACAGGAACGGAATGGGCAATGCAAGCGGCATCAAAAACGCGCTCACCGCCAACAATACTTCACCCGCAAAAATATTGCCGAACAACCGGAAAGAAAAGGAAATGATTTTGGACACTTCACTGATGATCTCCAAGATCCCCACAAAGAATCCCAACGCGCTTTTGAAGGAAATATATTTGCGCAGATGCTTGATTAGGCCGAGGTTTTTGATGCTGAATGCCTGTATTGACAAAATGGACACGAACGCCAATGCTATAGTGAAGTTTAGGTCGCTAGAGGGCGAACGCATAAAAGGAATAAAGGCAGTTACGCCGTTCACGGTTTTATCTATGCCAATGCTGCCTAATCCCGGTAAAATTTCTACCCAGTTTGACGCAAGCACGAACAATAATATCGTTACCACCAGCGGAAAGAGCACATAGCTGACATTGCGGTTGCCCGTAATATCGTCCAGGAGATCCAGTGCCGCATCAAATACCGCTTCCACCGCATTTTGCTTGCCATCCGGGACCATTCGTATTTTCCAGCCGAGAATAAGCGCTGCCAAAGCAAGTACTGCCATTCCCGCCCAGGTCATCAGCAAGGTATTGGTGATGGGGAGCCCCCAAAGTGAAAATAGTGTAT
>JAJYZQ010000041.1 GCA_021799835.1 bacterium
CCACGGGGTTAGTGATCTTACTGAGAAACTCGCCAACATCTTGCATTACCGCAACTTTCCCGTCGGCGGTTGCCGCATTATGCTTCTCTAACGCTAACGCGGTCAAATATTCCATAAAGGGCTGAGTGCCGGCAACTGCATTACGCCAAAACTCGGGATCTGTGCGGACAAGATCTGCCGGATCCTTACCTTGGGTAATATGAATAATTTTTAGCCGCACACCCTGTTCCAGAAGCATAGACAACGTCCGGCGCGTGGCCGCTTCACCCGCAGTGTCTGCATCAAAACAAAGTATGAATTCCGGCGCATAGCGCTTGAGCACCGTGATCTGATCTTGGCTTAATGCTGTTCCTGATGATGCGACAACATTTTCCACGCCTGCCTGCCAGGACATCATAGCATCCATATTGCCTTCCACTAAGATCACTTTTTCCACGGCACGCATTGGCTGCCGCGCTTTGTCTATATTAAAAAGCGCACGGCTTTTATCATATACGATAGTATTTGGCGTATTGATATATTTTGCAGGTGGCTGGCTGTACGTCTGCATTGCGGCGGGAATTTCTAAGATCCGCGCAGAGAAGCCGACTGTTCGGCCTATGGCATCACGAATGGGAAATGTAATGCGCCCTCGGAAGCGGTCATAGAACCGCGAGGGATCTCTGGTTGATGCAATCAACAGTCCTGCCACGCGCATTTCGGCGGCAGTGTAGCCAAACTGTTTCAGATGATCTTCCAGCGTGTGCCAGTCCGCCACTGCATAGCCAAGATTGAACGCATTGATAGTATCGCCGGTCACCGCGCGGCTGCGAAGATATTCAAGCGCTTGTTTTCCTTGCTCCGTGTGCAGGAGGTCCTCGTGCCATTTATCTGCAGTATGCTGGAGAATAGCATAGATCCGCTCTTTTTTATCTGATTCTGTTTTATCAAATGATCGGCCGGAAAGTTGCACACCTGCTTTTTCTGCCAGCATCCGCAGTGATTCTTTGAATTCCACGCCTTCTATTTTCATCACAAATCCAAAGATATCCCCGCCTTCTCCGCAGCCGAAGCAATGCCAGATCTGTTTGTCTTCGGAAACGAAAAACGATGGCGTTTTTTCGCTGTGGAATGGGCAGACGGCTTTATAGTCCTTGCCGGCTTTATCCAAGCGAATATACGTGGCAATGACATCCACGATATTCAGCCGATTTTTTATTTCCTCCGTGACAGAACTGGGCATAGAAGTTAAACAACCACAACTATTGGATCACGCGATATACTTAAGCTCTCCGCAACACCCTGCCAGCAAAAACATCATCAGCAATTTTACCCTCACTAAGCGCGATCTTGCCGTTGATAATGACATACCGCATACCCTCAGCATATTGGTAGGGATCGGTAAAATTCGCCTTGTCGGCGATCTTTTGGGGATCAAAGATAACCATATCAGCAAAATAATTTTTGTCTATCTTGCCGCGATTCTTTAAGCCGATCTTTTGCGCATTCATCAGCGTCATTTTATAGAGAGCATTTTCCCAAGTGATAACCTGTTCTTTGCGGACATATTCTGCGAGCACCCGCGGGAATGAGCCGAACGATCGCGGATGCGCAAGCGCAGGAAGTTTCTTAAATGAAAGATTGTAGCCCGCGCCATTTGTGCCGATGCTGCCCAGCTTATTGATGATGCCGTTCAATATTTTTTTATCCGAGATCGCCTTATGGAATACGATTACGCGGTTCGCACCCGCAAGGATCAGATCAAACATCGCTTCTTCCGGCTCAATATCCTGATCTTTGGCAATGTCGCTTAGCGATCGCCCAATAAAAAATCGCGGCGAAAGTGCGACGATAATATTATCATACCGATAATTGTTTCCCGCGCGGAGTTCGGCGATGATCTTCTTGCGCGTCTCATAATCCCGCAAGTGCTTGAGCATTGCTTCTTTGCCGCCATCAGACACCCAATTCGGCAAAAGCGTATAGAGCACGGATGCCGTGGTGTCATAAGGGTACACATCATACGAGATATCCGCACCTTGCTGGACCATATGATCCATAAGCGCTAGTGCCGCGTCAAAATTCCGCCAATTTTCTTCCCCTACCGCTTTAAAGTGTGAGATATGACCGCGCACACCGGAGTATGCGGCGATCTTTACAAACTCGTCCACCGCCCCGGTCAGGTCTTCGCCTTCTTCACGCAAGTGAGAGGTAAAGAGTGCGTTATATTTTTTTACTACCTTATTCAGCGCAATGATCTCACTATCATCGGCTTGCCGCGCATGCGCATAGGCAAGGCCGGTAGACATACCGAACGCGCCACTTTCTAATCCTTCTTCCAACATCAGCGCCATCTTGCTGATCTCTTGCATCGTGATGGTGCGTGCGGCATCTTTCATTACTCCGCGGCGCAATGTGGAATGCCCTACCAGCGTGCCGATATTAATGCCCAGCTTTGATTGCTCCAGCACGCCGAGAAATTCTTTCATCGTCAGCCAATTGATATTTTTATTGGAAACATCAGTCCATTTCTGAATGACTTTGATCGTGTCGGGTTGCGCGAGCGGTGCAAGAGACGCGCCACAATTGCCAATAAGTGCAGTAGTAACACCCTGATAGATCAAACTTTCCTGCAGAGGTGCGTCAAAAAGCGTCCAATAATGATCAGAGCGATTACTGATATCAACAAACCCCGGAGCGACATACAGGCCCTGCGCATCAATGACAACTTCTTCGCGATCATTAGCGAAATTGCCCAGATCTGCAATAACATCATCCTTGATCTTAATGTCTCGCTTTTGAGGTGCGGCAGTGGTGCCGTCAAAAACCAGCCCGTTTTTAATTACAATCATACAAACAATATGCTAACCAGTAGTATCTTGAGTATACCAAATATCCGCGCATTATAACAAATGGATAGAAAAGCCAAGAAGCTCAATGATAAGCCCGAGCATTGCAAACACCGCGGCAATAATCCAAAAGCGCATAGTCACTTTGGTCTCCGGCCAACCCTTTGCTTCAAAATGATGATGAATGGGCGTGGAAAGGAATAGTTTTTTATGGCGCAGTTTTTTGGACGCCACCTGTAAGATCACGCTGCCGGATTCCAGCACTAGAATGAACGCAATAAACGGCAGCACGATCATAGCATTGGTGAGCATCGCGATCACGCCCAAAGTAATGCCGAGCGCCATAGATCCCGTATCACCCATAAAGAAGCGGGCGGGATAAATATTGAACCAGAGAAACGCAAGGATTCCGCCGACGATCGCCGCACATAGTGCCGCGAGGTCTCCCATACCATGAAGATACGCGATAATGCCATACGCGCCAAAGGCGATGGCGAGCACTCCGCCCGCCAAGCCGTCCAAACCATCCGCTTCATTGCTGGAAAATGCAGTTGCGGTAATGACCAGAATAAAAATAGGGATATACCACCAGCCAATATGAAAGTTTCCTAAAAACGGCACATTGATGTAATCCCAGCCCAGCTTGAAATAGAACCACCACGCGCCGACCAATGAAACGATCGCATACAAGCCCAGTTTCTGGCGAACGCCCAGTCCCCCGCCATGCGGGCCAACTTTCAATATCCCGAGAAAATCGTCTGCAAGCCCGATGATCGCACCGAACAGTAAGCTGCCCAGCGGCAACAGTGTCTGCTGGCGGGTAAGAAAATTCATTGAGCGAAAAAAACCGCCGCCCCAGAGCACATCCAGAAGCCAGAACAGCAGAACCGTCAGTATGGTGCTTCCCCAGATGAGGATCCCGCCCATAGTTGGCGTTCCTGCCTTGCCCTTATGCATTGACTCAAAAATAGGAGAGGCCTCCGAATGCCGGATCTGTTTGCCGAGCCTATACTTATACAAAAAATAGGTCAACAGTGGCGTAGAAAAAAACGCAATGCTGAACGAAATGACCACAACAATAAGAATGCGAGAAATTTCAAAAATGCTGGACATATTCCGGTGATCAATTTCCCTTCTCAGATATTCCACCCATTACGAACCGGAGCGGGAAATCAAATAATTAATCTTTATACTGAACGCTACTCCATCTGGTAGCTTGCATTGATCCACGTGATCAATTTTTCCATTGCAGTAAAGCGGTCTTGTGCGCCAAGTATTACGTAAATGAAATTTTTATTCTCCGCTTTGTTATGCACAAGCGCCACCAAACACTGCCCCGCTTCATCAGTAAAGCCGGTCTTGCCGCCAATAATGCCGTCGCGCCCGATGATCTCATCCGTGTTCACCAAATTATGCACGATCGTCCTATTTGCGGAATATACTGTTGCCGTTGGCATACTAATAAAGCTTTTTACTAAAGGATTGGCAAATGCGGCATTTGCCATACGCGCCACATCCCATGCGCTTGCGGCATTGTGCGCTGAAAGCCCGGTGGGCTCTTTGAAATATGCCGCATAGAGCCCCATATTTTGCGCTTCCTTATTCATCAGGTCGGGAAAGGGGGTCTTAGTCGCAGCAGATACATAGTCGGCAAAGGTAACTGCTGCGTTGTTGCTGGAGACGACCAGCATCAAATTGAGCAAGCTGCGCGCAGTGATCTGCTCGCCCACGCGCAAGTCACCATAATTGCCATAGGTATCCATTGCGTCTTGCGGAATGGTAATAATCGTGTCCATAGGAATATATTTCAACACCAACAGCGTAGTCATCAATTTACTGATAGAGGCAATGGGTAACGCGGACGTCGCATGGGTTGCGAAAAGCACTTTTCCGGTGTAGGCATCCATCACCAGTGCAGCTTTGGCATTCAGGTCTGGTGCGGGAATATGCACGGATGGCGACTCTAACACAAAAGCTGGTATGATCTCCGGTGCTGTCGCAAAATTATCTGCCATTGTTACAAATGCGGATGCAGTATGTGCACCCGCAGGGCGTGCAATTTGGTTTTGGCTGATTTCCGCAAAAGCAGAAGCTGGTGTGGCAGGAGAATCGGCATGGCCAAACAACCCACTAGAGCTTATGAAGTGAAGCGCTGGCGAAGTACTCACGAGAAGTCCAACTATCCACAATGCTCCTGCGGAAATGAGCCA